>JAFAOB010000054.1 GCA_019238055.1 Alphaproteobacteria bacterium | reverse complement strand
AAACATCCGGTCCGGCCGTACGCGAGCTTTCGCTATTTGGACCGACAGCACCGGCCTCGCCATGGCTGCATAATCAATGCGTATCGCTGAGCATTGCCAGCCCAGTGCGCTTTCGATTGATATGCAGATCCCAAGTTGACGGTGCCTTAGCTGCGCATGCATCCGTCTGACTTCCGTGTGCGGACGCCGGATGGGGTGGCGGAGGACTGGCCGGTCGACTATTGGACGCTGGAACCATATTTCGCCGACAATGACCGCATGCCGGGTGTCGCCGGCCTGGCGGGCGATCCCGCCTATCCGCCGCATCAGCCGACAATGCCACCTGTGCCGCTGGGGAGAACCGGCACCCTCTACGTGCGGGCAATTAACAAGCTCGGCTGGCATTGGTGGCCGTCCGACAACGCTGTTGCTACAACCGAATATGACGGGCGCGCCAAATGCATCAACCTCGGCCATTGCACGCCGGGCTGCGCCCAGGGTGCCAAGGCGAGCGTGGACATCACCTATTGGCCGCATGCGCTCCGCGCCAGGGTGGAGCTGCGCACGCGCTGCCGGGTGCGGGAGATCGCTGCCAATGAACACGGAAGGGCGTCCGGCGTCATCTATTACGATGCCAAAGGGGTGGAGCGGTTCCAGCCGGCGGAGGTGGTGATCCTCGCCGCGGACGGCATCGGCACACCGCGGCTGCTGCTGAATTCGTCCTCCGCCCGCTTTCCTAATGGGTTGGCCAATTCCTCCGGCTTGGTGGGCAAGAACTTGATGCTCCATCCCTGGCCGCAGGTGTTTGGTTATGTCGACGAGGAGCTAGACGGAGACCGCGGGCCACAGACCGTGATATGGAGCCAGGAGTTATGGAATGGCCCGCCCGTCCAGCCGGCAGTCTTCAAGCTGCGATGCGAGAGGAGGAAAGGGCTCAGTCAATGCAGATCACGGTTCTTGGGATCGATCTGGGCAAAAACGTTTGCAACCTGGCGGGCCTTGATGGCTCTCGGCAGGTTGTGGTCCGACGGTGCGTGCGCCGGGAAAATGTGTTGCAGCTGGTCGCCCAACTGAAGCCTGCCATTGTGGCGATGGAGGCTTGCGGCGGCGCCTATCACTTTGGTCGCCTGTTGCGCGGTGACGGCTTCGAGGTGCGGCTGATGTCGCCGGAATATATCCGCCCTTATGAAGGCACAGAAGAATGATAACCATGACGCCGAGGCGATTGCCGAAGCGGCGACGCGGCCGACGATGCGGTTTGTTGAACTGAAATCGCCTGAGCAACTCGACATCCAGGTGCTTCATCGGGCCCGCTACCGGCTAGTCGCCGAGCGCACCGCGCTGATCAACCAGCTGCGCGCGATCCTGATGGAGCACGGCATCGTCATTCCGCAGGGATGGCGCAAGCTGAACCATGCCCTTGCCGCGATCCTGGAGGATGATGCGGCCGCTCATCAACGATATACGATCCGAGTGGAGCGAGCTGGACCGGCGCATCCGCGCCTTCGACACCGAATTTGCGGCGCGTGCCCGCGAAGATGAGGGCGCCCCACGTCTGACCACCATCGCGGGGATCGGCGTGCTCAACGCGACGGCTCTCGTGGCCGCCATCGGCAAGGGGCAGAGTTTTGCGCGCGCCCGTGATCTTTCGGCCTGGCTTGGACTTGTCCTCCGACAGCAGCGACTTGCGCGCGCGAGCGCATGTCAACACGGTCGGCGTGGCCCTTGCGAACAAGCTGGCACGGATCGCCTGGGCGGTCCTGCGCACCAGGCGCAGCTTCGAAGCACGGGCGGCTGTAGCCGTAACCATGTAGCTGGAAATCGACCGAGCGTTCCGATCTGGCGAGCGGTTGGCGATGTTTGCGGGGGATGGGTGTTTGCGGGGGATGGGAGTGAGATGGCCTGACAGTAGAACGGCGACCTGGAAATCTGATTGCCTACATGGCGCTTGAGGCCGAAGGAGTTATGAGGACCAGGGCGCGCGGATCTCCATCTCGGAAGGCTTGTCCTTGAGACCGGATAGGTTGGTGCAGACTGATCGGACAGTCTCGCAAACACGGCTTGCAACGGGGTGGGCCATACGTTGTACGAAGGGGCGAGCTGGCGCTGCAGAAGATCAGCCGCAAAAAGCCGATCCTGAAGAACCGCATGCCGATCGAGATCGAACAGGCGGCGGTGGCGCTGGCGATCGAGCAGCCGGCCTGGGGCCAGGTGCGGGTCTCAGGGGCCTTAAAGCAGCACGGCCTGTCAATCTCGCCGGCGGGCGTGCGCTGCGTGTGGCAGCGTCACGATCTGACGTCAATAAAGCAGCGCCTCAAGGCGCTCGAAGCCAAAGTGGCGCAGGACGGCATCCTGATGACCGAAGCCCAGATCGCCGCCCTCGAGAAGGCCAAGGCCGACAAGGCAGCGCATGGTGAGTTTGAGAGCGAGTGCCCCGGCTCTTGCGGCGCCCAGAGATCCTATGGGGCGAGCGGCGAGGGAATGGCATCATCGTCGCTGCAATCGAACCGATGAGGGTGCCCCATGCCACAGGCCAATGA
>JAFAOB010000040.1 GCA_019238055.1 Alphaproteobacteria bacterium | reverse complement strand
GCCTCCACCGCAGCCCAAAGCCGCAGCGTCGCCTCGTCCAGCCGACCCGCCAGTGCTCGATATTTGCTCCCGATGATCCCCGGATCCCCCTGCCAAAAGAGTGCTGGAAATGCCTTCAGTGTTCAAGTTATTTTTGCTAAAGTCCTTGCCGATTCGAAACGCCTGCAGCAGGTCCTTAAAAATTTGCTCTCAAACGCCTTTAAGTTCACTGAGCAAGGCGGCGTCAAGCTCAGCATACACTCGGCGATCAGCGGCTGGAGCCCGGATCATCCGGTCCTGCGCAATGCGCCCCAGGTGGTTGCATTCGAGGTTTCGGACACCGGGATCGGCATCTCACCGGAGAAGCAGAAAATCATTTTCGAGGCCTTCCAGCAGGCCGATGCCAGCACCAATCGCAGGTTTGGCGGCACCGGACTTGGTCTGGCGATCAGCCGCGAGCTGTCGAGCCTGCTTGGTGGCGAGATCCAGCTGCGCAGCACCCCGGGTGTAGGAAGCACCTTTATCCTGTACCTGCCGCTCAGATATGTCGGCCCAGCCTCGGCAACCCCGGTCATCCAGAGCACGATTGCGTCGTCTGCGGCTGCGACCGCCCTCGCAGCGGTCCGGCTGGCCGACCTCCCGGTCGAGCAGGTGCCCGATGACCGGACGAGCCTGAAGGCGGAAGATACGATTCTGCTTGTCGTTGAAGATGATCCTCATTACGCCGGCATACTAACCGATCTGGCTCATGAGGCTGGGTTCAAGGTGCTTGTTGCCACGCGCGGCGCCGATGCGCTCGCACTGGCGCGCGAGTATGAGCCCACCGCGGTGTCGCTGGATATCTTCCTGCCGGATATGCTTGGCTGGACTGTGCTAAGCCAACTCAAGCGGGATCCGGCGACACGGCACATTCCGGTTCAGATCGTCACCTTTGACGAAGACCGGCAGCACGGGCTCGCTCGTGGTGCCTTCTCGTTTGTGACCAAGCCCTCGACGACCGCTGATCTTAGGGCGGCTATCGCCAGGATTACCGCGTTTGTAAAGCCTCGGCGCCGTCGCCTGCTGGTTATCGAAGACAATGCCGCCGAACTCCTCGGCATCTCTGAGCTGCTCGCCCACAACGACATTCATGTAATAACAGCGGGCACTGGCGAAGAAGCCCTGAAGATCTTGCACGAACAGTTAATCGACTGCGCCGTGCTTGACCTCCGTCTACCGGACATGTCCGGGTTTGACGTGCTCGAGGTGATCCGGGACGATCCGGTGCTGCAGGACCTACCAATTGTGGTTTTCACCGGCAGGGAACTGTCGTCAGACGAAGATGCCCAACTTCACGAAATCGCCCGCAGCGTAGTCGTCAAGGGCGTGGAATCACCGGAGCGGCTGCTGGACGAAACCGCGCTGTTCTTGCATCGGGTCGTTGCCGAGTTGCCGCCAGAAAAGCGGAAGATGCTCGAACGGCTGCACGGCTCAGACGAGGATCTCATCGGCAAAACGGTGCTGTTGGTGGACGACGATGCCCGCAACATTTTCGTCTTAAGCAGCGTTTTGGAGCGCCGCGGCATGAACGTGCTGACAGCGACGACAGGGAACGAGGCGATTGAGCTGATCAAATCCACTCCTGGCTTGGCTATCGTGTTAATGGACATCATGATGCCCGAAATGGATGGCTATGAGACAATGCAAATGATTCGCGCCAACCCGGCCTTCCGGCGGCTGCCGATAATTGCATTGACAGCAAAGGCGATGAAGGGTGACCGCGAAAAATGTCTGGAAGCCTGTGCCTCTGATTATCTTGCTAAGCCGGTAAACACCGAGCAGCTCCTGTCGGCTTTGCGGATGTGGCTGCATCGCTAGTGAGAGGATTGCGACCGTGGCCGACCACGAAAGGGGCGATATCCTCCTCGTCGATGACCAGCCCGCGAAATTACTAAGCTACGAGGCGATACTCGCCGAGCTCGGGGAGAATCTGATCAAAGCCGGCTCGGCAACGGAAGCCCTTGAGCAGCTTCTGAAGCGCAAAATTGCGGTCATATTGATTGACGTCTGCATGCCCGATCTTGACGGGTTTCAACTTGCGGCGATGATTCGTGATCATCCGCGGTTTCAGACGACTGCAATCATATTCGTCTCAGCAATTCAGGTAACTGATCTCGATCTCCTGCGGGGGTATGCTCTTGGGGCAGTGGATTACCTTCCGGTTCCAGTGGTTCCAGAACTCTTGAGAGCCAAAGTCAAAGTATTCTGCGAACTCTATCGCAAGACCCAACAGCTCGAGATGCTCAATGCGGAACTGGAGAACCGCGTTGCCGAGCGTACCGCCGAGCTTGCTCAGGCGAATGCCGAGCTTGAAAAACGTGTCGCGCTGCGTACGCGTGAGCGCGAAGCGGCTCTCGCGCAGGTGCACCAAATGCAGAAACTTGAGAGCCTGGGACAGCTGACAGGAGGAGTGGCGCACGACTTCAACAATTTACTGATGGCAATTCTCGGTAATCTCGAGCTGGTCCGAAATTATCTTTTGGACACTCCTCGGGCGCTTCGGCTGGTCGATGGCGCGATCCAAGGTGCCGAACGCGGGGCTATTCTTACAAAGCGCCTCTTGGCGTTTGCTCGCCGTCAGGAATTGAAGCCGGAGATCGTGGACGTCGCCAAACTCCTCGATGGCATGCTCGACATGTTGCGCCGCTCGCTGGGACCGACGATCGAGATTACCACCGAATTTGAAGGGAATCTCGCTTGCATCCGCGTGGATCCGAACCAGCTCGAATTGGCCATAATGAATCTTGCTGTCAATGCGCGTGATGCAATGCCCAGTGGCGGACGCCTTCACATCAGCGCCAACAGCAAGCGCGTAATTGCAGGAGACATTCCAGGGCTCGAACCTGGCGACTATGCCGTGATCGGCATCAAGGACACCGGACATGGTATGGATGAGGAAACGCTTGCCCGGGCACCCGAGCCCTTCTTCACGACAAAGGATCGCGCCCGCGGCACCGGTCTCGGACTGTCGATGGTTGACGGTTTGGTAGGGCAATCGGACGGCACTATGCGCATCAGCAGTCGACTGGGTTACGGCACCAAAGTCGAACTCTGGCTGCCGGCATCGCAGAGCGAACCGAACGATCGGGAAAGGGCCAATATGTCAGGATCTTATGCTATAACCCCGTCGCTCCGGGTACTCGTCGTCGATGATGATCCGCTCGTCCTTGCCAGCACCGCCGCAATGATCGAGGAGCTCGGCCATGAGGTGATTGAAGCGGCTTCGGCCGATCAAGCCCTTGATATGTGCACCCGCCAGCACATTGATGTGGTGATCACGGATTACGCCATGCCCGGATTGAATGGCGCCAGGCTAGCCGAAAAGATGAGGAGAATTCGCCCCGGCTTGCCGGTAGCAATCGCCACAGGATTTGCTGATGTGCCTGACGACATTTCATCCCTACCTCGCCTTAGCAAACCATATCGACAAGAAGACTTGTCGTCGTTAATTGTTCGACTAGTGATGCACCCGAACTCTAGCGAACTATCTCCGCTTGTGGGCGGTTTGAGCGAATTGCGCATAAACGATACCCAGTGAGCTTACCACCCATCAGTTTGAATCGTTCCCCAGAGTGGTGGCAGTGAGAGACAAAACTGGATCATTCGAGCAATGCATCTCAGCCCGCGGGTGAACCAGGACAGTCTGCCCCGATGGCGGTTTCTGGGCTGACGGGAGGGGGCTTGTTTTCATCGGCAGGGGCCACGCGGCGGAGCACGTCCCGCAGCCTTTTGCAGGAATGCCAAGGCGAGGGCGCCGTCACCGCACCCGACATCAAGAACAGCGCGCCCCTCGACTCTTGCCGGCCAGCTCCAGGATCAGTCGCTATTCGAGACTTTCAGTGATGGATCACAGCAGCTGACAAGAATTACTTTCGGCTCAACGAGCTGATTCAGCAGAATACGTCTGTCATCAACTTTCTCGACCGCTGCGCCATCACCTTTCCCATCCACCAGCCGGGCACGAAGCCAATCGGGCTGACGGTGGTCGGCGGGCACGGTGAGGACCGGCGCCCTCTCGCTGTACGGTAGCGGCGAGTTTCACAACCACTATCGTTTCGCTCTGGCTGAAGCATTTCGGCCCGAGGCGAGGTGGGTATTCCGACCAAATCACTTGCCCCGGAACGCGACTGCTCGCAACGCTGTTTTATCAAAAGCCAGTTTGCGTCGCGCGATCAGTTCGGGAGATCAGCGCATTTTTAAGGATCGGCCACAAGCGACGATTGGGAGGATACCAGTCGGCCATTCTCCGGCTCGCTCCTCCCAACCCGACCGCGAAATCATGTTGGAGGCGCGTATCGCCGAACTCGAAGCTGAGCTGCGGGCGCGCGATGATTTTCTTGCGATCGCGGCACACGAGTTGCGCAACCCGATGACGCCGATCAGAGGGCGCGTCGAGCTGTTGCTGGCCAGAACCCGCCGAATGCCTGGGGCAGTCCCAAACGAGATCGTACAAGGATTGGAGCGTCTCGAGCGGCTCGTGGATGCGTACATTCGACGCGCCACCATCCTTCTCGATGTATCCCGGATCAACTCGGAAAATCTTCCCTTGCAGCTTGCCGAGATCGATCTTTCGGCGCTCGTCAGACAAGGTGCAATGAGTATGGTCCCCGCAGCCGAGCGCGCTGGCAGCTCGATCTCGCTCAAGGTGCAAGACGGAATTATCGGCCACTGTGATGCAACGGCCATGGAGCAGATCCTGGAGAATCTTCTCTCGAATGCAATTCGTTACGGCGGCGCGCAGCCGATTGAAGTCGCTTTTACAAGGGACGGAGATAACGCCCGACTGACTGTCTGCGATGAAGGTATTGGCATCTCGGATCAGGACCAGGTACAGATTTTCGAGCGTTTTTGGCGCCTGGATCGAAAAAGCACCAACGGGGGCTTTGGCGTGGGGCTCTGGATTACGCGCCAGCTTGTCCACGCGATGGAGGGCGAGATTGTCGTTTCGAGCAAGCCCGGTGCCGGCTCGACCTTCGTGGTGACACTGCCGCTTTTACCACACCAAACCGATGCACATTGATCACCCCGCCCGGCCGAGGCTTGAACGCCTACCCACTGGCGTCCCGGGGCTGGATACGATCCTGCGCGGTGGTTTTCTTCGCGACGGCACATTCATCATCCAGGGTTCTCCCGGGTCCGGAAAAACGATCCTTGGAAACCAGATATGCTTCCGCCATGTCGCGAGCGGCGGCCGCGCCCTCTACGTCACGTTACTGGCCGAGAACCACGCGCGTATGTTGCTGCATATCGGCCAGCTCGAGTTTTTCGAAGAAGCCGTAATCCCTGATCGCCTTTATTACATCAGCGCTTTTTCGGTGTTGGAGGAGACCGGACTGAAGGGTGTCCTCGACCTGCTTCGCCGTGAAATGCAGGCGCACGGTGCCAGTGTACTTGTCCTGGACGGGCTGTCTGCCATCGAAGATATCTCGCCGTCCGTTCCGGAGCTGAAAAAGTTTATTCACCAGCTTCAGGCACAGGCCACGATGGCGAGTTGCACGACGCTCCTGCTCACCGGCACAAGCTCGGTTTCCGCCGAGCACACCTTGGTTGACGGGGTGATCGAGCTTCAGACGCAACTCTACGGCAAGCGCGCGGAGCGCAGTCTTCAGGTTCATAAGCTCCGCGGCTCCGGCTACCTGCGCGGTGAGCACTCGTATCGCATTACCGATGAAGGAATAACCGTTTACCCTCGCATCGAAGCATGGCTCCGCACGCCTTCGACCGTTGGCAGCATGACCGGGCCTGCCGTGACGACCGGCCTCCCCCAGCTCGATCGTATGATGGGGGGCGGCTTTCCACAGCACTCGACGGCGCTTCTGCTCGGTCCGCCCGGCATCGGCAAGACCACGATCGGCCTGCATTTCTTGAGCGAATGCAATGACAAAAACCGGGGCCTCCTGTTCGGGTTTTATGAGACGCCAGCGGCAATATCGGACAAGGCTCGAGCCCTCGGGCTGCCGCTCGAGCGGCTGATCGGACAGGGCGATGTCGAAATTATCTGGCTGCCCACGACGCAGGGGCTGCTGGATCAGGCGTGCCACAGGCTGATCGAAACGGTGAGGCGCCGCGAGATTCGACGACTATTTATCGACGGCCTCCAGGGTTTTGAGAAATTAGCGAACCATCGGGATCGGCTGGGGCACATCTTCGCCGCATTCAGCAATGAGTTCCGCGCGCGCGGCGTTAGCACCCTCTACACCTCGGAAATCGATCTGATCGGCTCCGTCGACGGACTTCCTCTCAGCGGTCTCTCGCTGCACGGGGTTTCGTGCATCGCCGAGATCATCATCGTGATGCGCTATGTCGAGCTTCGTTCCGCGCTGCACCGGATGATTTCCGTTCTCAAGGTCCGCGACTCCGACATCAATTCAGCGCTGCATAAATTCTCCATCCGGCAAAACGGTATCGTTATTGACGCCGATTCATCTGCTGCTGAGACCATATTGTCACAAGCAACACGACAAGGAGGTGGAGCAGCTTCGCGGTCAGCTCTGGGCAGCACGCGTGCTGGCGGGGAATAGCGTGGCCCTCATCCTGGTGGTCGATGACGAATACAGCATCGCTGAGGTGCTGGAAGCCGCGCTGACCGATGCCGGCCACGAGGTGATGACCGCAATGAATGGTCGCCAAGGGTTGGAGCGCTTGCGGGAGCGACGACCAGATCTCGTCCTGCTTGATTTGATGATGCCGATCATGGACGGCACCGCCATGCTCAAAGCCATTCGCGAGGACCCGGCGCGGTGCGAGATTCCCGTGATCGTCATGAGCTCGCTGCCGGAAGGCGCCGTTGCCGAAGCCGCGAGGGGCGCCTACACGGCGTTTTTGCGCAAACCGTTTAAGCTTAAAGCCGTCATCGACGTCGCAAAGGCCGCACTCAGTCGCCAGCCCTAGCCATTGGCCGAGGGATCCAAATCAAGGCAATGCGAGCTCAGCCTAGCCCCAGCTTCGGGCGGACCCATAGCGCGAGTTTGCGGATCGCGTCGTTCGCTTCGGGCGCATGTCCGGCTGCAAAATGGAAGACGTGCTGCATCTCTGGAAAGACGTCGAGAGTGACTTCGATGCCGGCCTCTCGTGCACGTTCGGCAAGCCGGCGGCTGTCATCCAATAATGTCTCATCGCCACCGACCTGGATGTACATTGGGGGCAGACCTTTGAGATCGGCGTAAAGCGGGTTCGCCAACGGATCCCGGCGATTGCCGCCATCGCCGAGAAAGGTCGTGGCCATTATTTCAATGACGTCCTTCTGAACCAGTACATCCCGCTCGCGGTTTGAAACCAGGCTCTCCCCGGTCATTTCCATATCGACCCAGGGCGAGAGCGGCATCGTTGCCGCCGGCATTGGCAGGTTGCGCTCACGGGCGCGCAGCAGCGTGGTTACCGCGAGTGCGCCGCCCGCCGAGTCGCCGGTCAGGGCAGTGTGACCGGGCGCAATGCCCTGACCGATGATCCACTTGTAGGCAGTGACCGCATCATCGACCGGTGCCAGGTGCACATGCTCCGGAGCACGGCGGTAATGTGGAATGAGGACGCGGCAGCCGATCGCCTTGGCGAGATGTCCATAGACCTTTCGATGCGTGTACATCGATGAGGTGACGTAGCCGCCGCCATGAAAGCAGAGTACGACCCGGTCCTGGACGCAACCTTTCGGGACCGCCCACATTGCCGGGACACCATTGGCGTCGATCTCAAGGTAATCGATGCCGCCGGGTTCCGCCGTCACATCACCCCAGTGCTCGAATATCAGCCGCAGCTCGTCGAGCGGCATGTCCGGACGGGCCGCAAATATCGCCGCCCAGTTGCGAAGGAAGGTCTTCAGTTCCTCGGCTCCCCGGCTCGCCATGATCTCCTCCATTAACACCGTGGTTGCCACTCAAGCATTAGCGGCACCGCGGGCTTTGGGCGCCATACGGCACCTGCGCAGCGCGGCCCGGGTCAGGCGGCCAGATTAAGCCCGCGTGCCGGCAATTCGACTTTGCCGCCGCACTCGCGGGCGATCACCGGCATCACCTCTTCGGAGAAGATTTGCATCTGCTCCTCAATCTCCGGAGCCGCGAAGCCGCCGAGCTCAAACCAACCCATAAAGCAGAAATCGTCGTAGCCGCACGCCTTGCGCATCTTCATGATCTTGTCGATCACGAACTGCTTTGAGCCGTGGATCGCGATCTCGCGGTCGCGCAGCATCTCTGCGGTAACCTTCTTGTTCAGATCAAACATCGGCTCGTCAAGCCGCGCCACCACCGCGCCAAACCCGAACGGTCCGTAATAATCGAACTGCAATTCGATCGCCCGAGCCGCCCGCTCGAGCGCCTGCTTTTCCTTGCCCGGCCGGGTGATGTGCAGATAGCGGCTTGTCATGATGCCGCGCCGTTTTTCGGCGTCCCACCCGAATTTGAAGCGGCCGCGGCCGTGCATGTCCGGGAAGCCCGCCTTTTCGGCCGCCTCGTAATAGATTTCCAGGTTGCGACGCAGCCGGTCGTTCGGCTCGGCGATCATCACTCCGTTGATCCCGTGCTCGGCGGCGAATTTGAGCGAGCGGGCGCTGGTCAGCGGTTCCCATAATGGCGGGTGCGGCTTTTGCACCGGCTGCGGGAAGACCTGTAGCTCTCTTAATGTGGTCGTCGTCGCTTGCACCGGATTGCCGGCCGAATACATGTCGGGATCGCCGAGCTTGATCACGTCTTCGAGCCGCCGTCCCGCCTTGTCCTGTTGGAAATAGGCGATTGTCTGCTTGTGGTTCCACTTCGTATAGGTGGGCGGCACCGAGAAGTTCTCGCCATGATGGGCGAAAGACGGCTCCGTCCAGCATTTTTTCATAATCGCGATATTTTCCTCAAACGCCTTGCGGTTGCGCTCCTGGTCCTGGATCGTCGAGCCGTAGGGGCGGCCGAGGGTCTCGTTTTCTCGCGGCTGATAACCGCGGCCGATGCCGCAATCGACGCGCCCGCCGCTGATCACGTCAAGCGTGGCGATCTGCTCGGCGAGCCGCACCGGGTGATGCCAAACGATGATATTCGCCGCCTGGCCGAGACGGATGCGTTTCGTATGAGCCGCGACGCTCATCTGCACCATCAGCGGGTTCGGGCTCATCTCCGCGCCCTCAGGCTGGAAATGGTGCTCGGTCAGCCAAAACGACTGAAAGCCGAGCTTTTCGGCGAGGATGCCCTGGCGCACCTGGTTGACCAGCGTCTCCTGCGCCGCCTTGTGCACGTCGGCGAGCGATCCGTCGTTGAAGGTGACACCCTCTTTGTCGGTTACGACCGGCAGGCTCGATGCGCCGTTGTGAAAGACGCCGATTTCCAGCATCGCTGCTTCCTCCTTATCCGACCTGGGCGGGCTCGCTTTGCCTTTCCGAGGTTATCTCTGCGGGGCCTTGTGCTGCCCCGATACCGGCGAGGGTGGGCCTGATCGACAAGACAGTCAATTGGTCACAGCAGCTCGCGATCGCCGCCAAGCACGGGCCCCTCAGCTGCAACGGTTGCATCGATTACCGAGCGCCTGAACGCGCCGGTCGGGTCCTTCTATTATCGTTTCGCATCCCGCGACCTGTTGCTCGGCGAGTTATGGCTGCAGACCGTGCTCGCTTTTCAGAAGGGTGTGACCGCAGCACTTGATGCCGGCGATGGGCTCGGCGCCGTGTTGCACACGCCCGCCTGGGTGCGCGAACATCTGGATGAGGCATGTTTGCTGTTGCTCTACCACCGTGACGATTTCGGTCAGGCCGGCTGGCCACAACAGCTCCGCGACGGGGTTGCTGCGCAGACCCGGCAAATCGAGACCGGAATAGGCCGGTTTGCCCGCCTCGTCTTCGGTCGCGACGGCGCCGGTGAATTGCGCCGCGCTCAATTCCTTCTCGCCGAGGTGCCGGTTGCCGCGGTGCAACAGCATCTGCGACGTCGCGAGCCGCCGCCATCGATCGTCGATGAGCTGATCCGCATCACCTATCACGCCGTTATCGCCGACTTTCATAGCCAAAATGGCTGAGCCAAGTACCCTTCGACATGCACGCCCGATAGTCGATAAAGCCGGATCACCGGTGACAACCGAAAGTACAAAAAATCGCGGCCACTTCTTGAGCGGTCGAAGATCGACAACAAGGCTGTGGCCGGTCGCTTCAGCAGGCGCCCGACCGGGGCAGCGGAGTGGCCGAGCAGCGGCCGACCCATGTATTTGGACATTATGAAATGGGTATCACAACTTATAGGATAGAAACCTATTGGCTCTCTGTGTGTTGACAAATATCCTTCTGATCTCTATATGTTCCCCGTCGGCTTCGGTCCATCTTACTTTTTCTTACCGACAGGCGTACGTGGTGCTTGTTGATGTGACCAAGATCAAGGTGTTCGGCGATCCTTCGGTGAATCGCCCCGACATCATTGGTCGATCGGCATGGGTGAAACGGAACCCGCTGTTGTCAAGAGCGCAGCAGCGGCCCAGTGAGAAACCGCTTATCGAGGGCCATGTGACGGTAAGCGGGGAGCTGCTGATAGCACGTGAGAGGCAATATGGCTTCCGCGGCTCTTGATACGCTACGGTCAGCAAATTAACCTTGCCGCGATTTGGAAAGACTACTGGGGAGATCATCATAAATCTGCTCCTGGTACTGATGGCGTTACGCCCCAGAAATTTAATGAAGATCTACAGAAAAATCTTCGCTCTCTCCGCACCGATCTCTGTAATGGATACACCTATTCTGCTCTGAGGGGTCTATCTTTTCCTAAAAAAGACCCAAGCAAAAAACGTCTTATTTGTATTCCAACTGTGCGTGATCGTTTAGTCCAGCGTGCTTTGCTTAAGGTTATTGAGAGCAAAACTCCCCAGCTCGGAATTGCTAATGAAGTCAGCTTCGGCTTTGTTCGTCGCATCAATGGTGGCGCACACAATGCTCGCAAGATAGCGACTTCCTTAGAAGCGGTTTTCACAACTACCTTTGGTTGATTTGGCCTCATCTTCGGTCTTGTGCTGTGGCTGCCCAAGTTTGGATATCAGACAGGGACAGCCACATTGGATTTCAGACTTCTGCACCTCATCGCGACAGTGATCGACGCTTG
>JAFAOB010000515.1 GCA_019238055.1 Alphaproteobacteria bacterium | reverse complement strand
AGGTTCTTCCCAAGAACGAGCCCGTGCCGGGCAAAACCGCGAATGAGACCGGCACCGAACGGGCTCTGATCGGTCGGATCGGGACCCGTCGCGAGCAGCCCAATGCGATGAACCTCGGATTGCGCTTGATCGCCCGCCTGTGCGGTGCCGATCGCAAACAATAGGATAAGAACAGTTAAGAAACCCGACCACCTCATTAAACCACCTCAACCATGGCGGGCCGCGACCATAACCCTCGCGGCGGTCTCGACCAAGCCGGTGTTGGACAAGAGGCCGTGATGGAAGCAACGAGATTTTCGCGATAAGCCTGACGCGACAATGGATCGGACCGATGACTTGTGAACGAGCCTACGTCCTGGCGATTGATCAGGGAACGACCAGCACCCGCGCGATCCTGTTCGATGCGGCGGGACAAATGCGATCAACAGCACAGATCGAACTCAGCCAGCATTATCCGCAGCCCGGTTGGGTCGAGCACGATCCCGAAGAAATCTGGCGCAGCGTCATCGCTGTATGTCGTGAGGCGGCAGCAGCTGCCGATGGGCCGATTGCCGCAATCGGCATCGCCAATCAGCGCGAGACGACGGTATTGTGGGAGCGCGACACGGGCCGGCCGGTGCACAACGCAATCGTCTGGCAGGACCGGCGCACCATCGAGCTGTGCGCCCGCTGGCAACGCGAAGGCCTCGGCGAGAGCGTCGAACGGCGGACCGGGCTTGTTATCGACCCCTATTTTTCGGCTTCGAAGATAAGTTGGCTGCTCGACCAAATTCCGGGTCTGCGGGCCCGTGCCGAGCGCGGCGAGATTGCTTTTGGCACGATCGACAGCTTTTTGTTGTGGCGGCTGACATCAGGCAAATGCCACGCCACCGACGTCACCAATGCGGCGCGAACGATGCTGTTCGACATCGCCCGGCTCGATTGGGATGCCGAATTGCTCAAGGCCTTCGCAATTCCTCGCGCGCTGTTGCCCGAGGTGCGGGATACCGGCGCCGAGTTCGGCATCGCAGCGCCCGAACTCATCGGCACGGCAATTCCGGTCACCGCTCTCGCGGGTGATCAGCAGGCGGCGCTGATCGGCCAGGGCTGCATCCGCCCCGGCATGATCAAATCGACCTATGGGACCGGCGCCTTTGCGCTGTTGAATATCGGCACCGCACCGGTGGCCTCGCGGCATCGGCTGTTGACAACGATCGGCTATCGAATCCGAGGCCGCCTCGCTTATGCCCTTGAAGGCAGCATCTTTGTCGCCGGAGCGGCGGTGCAGTGGTTGCGTGACCGGCTCGGCATCATCACGTTGGCCCCGCAATCAAACGCGCTCGCCGAACGCGCCGATCCGCGCCAGCGCCTCTACCTGGTGCCGGGCTTTGCCGGGCTCGGCGCGCCGCACTGGTCGCCGCGGGCGCGCGGTGCATTGATCGGGCTGACAGCTGAGTGCGGGCCGGCCGAGATTGCCCGCGCCGCCCTCGAAGCCGTCGGCTATCAAACCCGCGATCTCGTCACAGCGATGGCGGCGGATGCCGGGATCGAGATTGCGAGGTTGCGAGTCGATGGGGGCATGTCCGTCAGCGATTGGACGATGCAGTTCCTGGCCGACATCCTGCCGGCAACCGTCGAGCGGCCGACCGTCATCGAGACTACCGCCTGGGGTGCTGCCTACGCCGCAGGGTTGATGCGCGGCATATATCCCGATCTCGAAACCGCAGCCGAAAACTGGCAACCGGAGCGGCGGTATACGCCGCACATGTCCGCCGACGAGCGCGAGGAGCGCTATGCCGGCTGGCGCCGCGCGATCGCTGGCGTGCTCGCAGCAGCTCCATGAACCTGTTTTCGACGCTGCCCGACGCGAGCAAGGCCGAAGCCGTCGAGATATTGCTTGCCCGCCCGGGCATCCGCATCGAGCGCATCGTCTCCCTCGGCCAAGCAAGCCCGCCCGGCTTCTGGTACGACCAAGAGGAGAGCGAATGGATCGTGTTGCTGTCCGGTGCCGCGCAACTGCGCTTCGAAAATGAAAGCCAAGCCCGCCAGCTCACTCCCGGCGATTGTCTCAATATTGCTCCACACCGGCGTCATCGTGTCGAGTGGACCGACCCGACAGCACCCACGATCTGGCTCGCGGTATTCTATCGAAGCGAATAGGTCACCCTTCGCTCGATCACTCCGCTTTTTGGCCGTTCTGAAAAAACGCACGCGTCAGTGCGACGAGTGCCCGGTCAGCTGAGCCCGTAGAGCTTGGCGGCGTTGTCGTGGGTCAGCTTGCGACGCATTTCGAACGACAGGTCCTTCATCTGCCGCTCGATCGCGGTGTGTGAATTGGGCCACACGCCATCGGGGTGCGGATAGTCCGAGGCCCACAGCAGATGCCCGTCGCCAAAGAACGGGATCAACGCCATCGCTGCAGGGTCTTCCTGAAAGGTCGCCCAGATCTGGCGTTTGAACAATTCGCTCGGCTTGGTTTCGAGTTGGGCGCCCCCCTTGTCGGCCCAAAACTCTTTCGCTTCCCACAACCGCCAATGGCGGTAGTCGAGTTCCTGCACCAACCACGGCAGCCAGCCGGTGCCCCCCTCGGCAATCACGATTTTAAGCTTCGGGTGGCGTTCGAGAATTCCCCAGGCGAACAAATCGACAAACGGTTCGAGGAAATTCGCCATGAAGAATTTGGTGTTCTCGAACACGCTCGCCGCCTTGCCGGCCGCACGCGCGTCGCGGTTACCGACAAACACGGTGATATGCCAGGAGAGGATGATCCCGGTCTCTTCGAGTGCCGTCCACAGCTTCTCCCAGGCCGGGTCGTCGAGCTTGGGGTTGATGTTGGCGATCATCAACGTGACCTGCTTGACCCCACCTTTCGCAGCAAGGCGCCGCAATTCCTCGGTCGCCTCGTCGGGGGTCTCGGGCAGCATCGGGACGCCGAGCAGGCGTTCGGGAGCGGCCTTGCAGAATTCCAGCAGCCAGTCGTTGTAGACGCGATAGCAGGCGACGCGCAGCACTGGATCGTTGGTCGAGATCTGGAAGATCGGCCCAAAGATGACCTGCGTCCGCACGCCGTCGCGATCCATGTCGGCGAGGCGCAACTCGGCGATCGCCGGCCGCCGTGCGCTCTGGTCGTAAATGCCGGCCCGGTCGAACGAGTTGTAGAGCGGCTTGACGGGGCGCTGGTTGCCGGTCGCCGGCGGTTTGCCGCCCCAGGTTCCCCAAACCTTGCCGTCGCAGATCCAAACCGCCTGGCCGTCCCGCTCTTCGATACGCGGTGCGCGGTCGCGCAATTCGGCAGGCAGCCGCGTCGTCCACAGATCGGCCGGCAATTGCCCCAGATCCATATGGTCGTCGCAGGAGATCAGGTCGTTCACCATCGGTTTCTCCTCAAAAGGCGCGCAATTGAAAATCGAATAGGCGGATCATGCCGCGGCGAGCGAGATGCCGAGCGCTTCGAGATCGGGCGCCACCCGGTCGCTCAGCACACCGACTTTTCTGAGATTGCGAACCAGCCCGGCGTGAAGGTCGCGGCGGAAATATTTGCGGAACGCGGTTTCTTCGCCGCCAGCTGCCCGCTCGCGGCGTAATTGCCGGATCTGTTCGATCTCGCTCTGGCTGAAACTCATTTCCTCATAGGCGGCGCGCGGGAAGATGCCGCGCAAGGTGCGGTTCAGCGCCCATATCGCGAAATCTTCCATTTCGCGCCGTTCGGCGGCACTGGCCTCGGCCACGACTGCTGGCAACGACAACATGCCAAAGCCCATATGCCGCGCTTCGTCCTGCAAGATGCGGCGGCAGACCTGGCGCAACACCGCGTCTTTTGACGATTCCGCGAGCATGCGGAACAATGAGACGGCAAAAGTCTCGGCCACCAATTGCAGGCCGATCGTCTTCAGATACCAAGACCCCGTGCCGAGCAGGGTGTCGAAGATCTCTTTGACATTATTGGCAAGCGGATAATTACGCCCTTCGAGGCGCAAGCCCATGTAGCGGTGCAGGACCTCGTTGTGCCGGCCCTCGTCGACGACCTGCGTCGCCTGGAATAACTTTGCGTCCTGGCCCTCGACGTTTTCGACCAGCTGACTGCATACCAGCATCGCGCCATGCTCGCCCGCCATCAAGGTCGATAGGCGCCAGCGGGCCACCGCGCGGTTGACCTCGACCTGCTCGGCAGGGCTCAGACCATCCCAGAATGTGGTGCCGTAGATATCAACGAGGTCGTCGGCGATCAGCCCGCCATCGCTATCCAGCGGCTGCGCCCAATCGATATCGGTCGCTGCATTCCACTGGTCGAGCTTTGCCTGTTCGTAAAGATGGCGGAGATCGGCATGCTCGTCGTCATAATCATGGCGGAAAAATGCAATATTGCGGCTATCGATCTGGTGCCCGCGTTCCATCAACTGCTCCCGCCTTATTCCGAAGCAAACACGTATTATTTATTTCGTCGGTCCCGCGAAAGCGGGACCCCATGGCTGAAAATTCCGGCACTTGCCCTGGACCCCCGCTTGCGCGGGGGTGACGGCAAAGCGGCATAGGCCAGCAATCGGCATCAGAAAAACGCCAGAGACCGGATCTCGATGCTCTCGCGCGGCCGCGCATGGGCAGGAGTGGCCGGATCCTCGAAAGCGGTGTGCGCGGTGAAGCGGGCGCGGCCGTCCTTTTCCGACTCATAGGTCTTGAACACCAACGCCTCGTCCGGGCGCATGTGCGGGAACCAGTACCAGCGGTGCTCCGGGTTCCAGGTGATCGCCGAAGTCTGGCCGACGCGGTCGGGATAACGGCGCTCGGTGACCACCAGATCGTCAAGCGACAGAGTGCGCGCATCGGCGATGGCGAGCGGCCAGCTTTCGACCGGGTGGCGGATCGGCCGCCACACCTGAATGATCGCAAAGCGGTGCTGCAACAACTCTTCGGCCTCGTCGCCCATCAAGTCGCGCACCCGTTGCGGGCCGGACCATTCGGTATAATCGTTGTGGACCCGGCGCACGACATCACGGATCTTTGCTGCCTGGCGCAGATCATCGTCGGCGGTCCGCAGTGTGTGATCGAAGACCACGACCCGCTTCGCGCCGGCCTCGGCTTTGATCAGCGCCTCCATCTCCGGGTAGTAGACGCGGCGGATCTCGTCCTCATCGTAAAAATCGGCGACTCTTGTATCGTGCCGGACAAAGCGAAAGCCGGTTTTTTCGAGGGCAAATTCATTGAGATGGAGCCGCCCGTTGCGCAAGGTGACCTGGTGCGGCTCGGATTCCCCGCCGCCGAGGCGCTTGTCGGTTGCGCCGGGCGCCGCCACGACCGTCACCGGCATCTGCTTGGTGTCGACAAAGTAACTGAGGGTTGCTTCGAGCGTTTCGCGCTCGGTATCGAGTTCGGCGAGCTCGGCCATCGGGGCTCCTCCATACGCTTGACGCGATCATAAATTGGCCCGCCCGCCGACACAACAAGCGCCGGCCTGGCCGCCAAAGGCGGTTCAGATTCGGCTTTGCGATACGCGGAGATTTGCCACACCGGCCCACGGGTCCGGCCCTTGGTCGGCTCAAGGATAAACTCCGGCCGGTGCCCATGGCTGACATGGATCCCGGCTTCCGCCGGGATGACGAGAACAGCATATGCCGGTACACGCATCAGACTTGTACTACTGGCAATTGATGGTCAATTTCTGGTCCGACGTGCGGACCCTGCGAGATGGCGGATCAACGATGTGAAGATCACGGTTGGCGGCGCAATTGAAGATGCTGCAACGCGCCGCTTTGTCGATGCGTGGCACCGCGCCGAGCGAGGTGATGTAGTTTGCGAGCACTATCTCGCCTTTGAGAGTCGGGAGGCCCTGGTCCGCGTGTTGGCTGCGCAGCGACTGGATTTGCTTCGCTATGTGGTCGGCACAAGGTCACAAATGTCCGCGTTGGTGAAAGCTTTAGCGCGATTACCGCACTGTGCAGGGGGACGTCGAAGCGCTGACCGCAGCGGAACTGCTCGACCCGGCTGAAGGCAGGCTGCGCGCCGACTATGACGCGATCGAAACCAAAATCGCAATTGATCGAGATCAGGAGTTTCTTGAGTGAAGTCAGGCGGTATTAATACTTCCGAGCAGTTTGTCGCAGTACATTGTGATGGAACATTTCTATCATTGTGGGGAATGGCGAATTCGATCGGGAAAAATGGAAGTAAGGAGCTCTGTGATTACCTTGTTGTTTGTGACCCAGATATTATTATTGTTTCGGTCAAGGATGTTCGTCTTGCTTCTGAACTCAACAGCGTCACGGCCGAAAAATGGTATCGTAAGGCAGTAGAGGCCTCAGCGAAACAGGTCTACGGCGCAGAGCGGTATCTGACCGGCGCAACCGCCATTTCAGATCGTTCGGGACGAACTCTTCCGCTTCCATCGTTACACCGACGACAAATACACCGTTTGTGCGTAGCGTTTGGGAGCCAAGGACGTCTGGGCCTTCCGATGGGGGATTTGGGCAAGGGCTTTGTTCACGTGACCGACGAGGTAAGTTTTCCTGTTTTGCTGCGCGAACTCGACACAATATCGGACTTGACCCATTATCTAGACGCAAAACGGTCTTTCCTTCATTCGCACCGGCATGTGGTGACTCCGGGTGAGGAACACTTACTCGCGCTATATCTAAGTACCGGACGCTCGTTTCCAGACGGTTATAATGCCTTAGAAGCGGTTTTCACAACTACCTTTGGTTGATTTGGCCTCATCTTTGATCCTGTGCTGTGGCTGCCCAAGTTTGGAGATCAGACAGGGATAGCCACATTGGATTTCAGACTTCTGCACCTCATCGCCACAGTGATCGACGCTTG
>JAFAOB010000504.1 GCA_019238055.1 Alphaproteobacteria bacterium | reverse complement strand
CCGACGACCCGCAGCCGCGCCGGGATGCGGGCGAGGTCGGCGCCGCGCACGGCATAGCCGTCCATCGCCGACACCGCCGCGGGCGGCTGGGTGAGCCGGGCCGCGACATCCTCGGCCAGCACTCGGCCGAGCCCATCGGTCAATGCGATCTGCTCGGGCGGGAGGATGTCGACCAGAGCCAGCAGGCGGGCGAGAGCTTCTTCGACCGAAATCACGGTTTTGCCTCCCAATCTCCGGACTTGCCGCCCGATTTGCGTAACAGCCGCAGATCGGTGACAACCATCCCGCGGTCAACCGCCTTGCACATGTCGTAGATCGTCAAAGCCGCGACGCCGGCCGCGGTCAGCGCCTCCATCTCGACCCCGGTGCGGCCACGCAGTCGGCAGATGGCGGTGATCTCGACCGCACTTCGTTCCCGGACGCAGACAAGATCAACCGTGACTGAAGTCAAGGCGAGTGGATGACACAACGGAATCAATTCGGGCGTGCGCTTTGCGGCCATGATCCCGGCTATTCGCGCGACCGCCAACACATCGCCTTTGGCAACATCGCCGGCGCGGATCATCTCCAAGGTTTCGGGACGCATGACCACGCGTGCACCGGCAACAGCGACCCGGTCGGTTTCGTCCTTCGGCGAGACATCAACCATGCGCGCGCGACCCTGTGCATCGAGATGGCTCAATTCGGGAAGGCCGAGCAAATGGCGGGTTGCCGCCATCACATCGGGCTCGCGCATTAACGTCTCGCCAACCAGAAAGCATCGCGCGCCGGCCGCGGCGAGGCGGGCGAGGTCATCGCGGCCGCGGATCCCGCTTTCGGCGATGATGATATGATCGGGCGGCACCTCTGGCGCCAGCCTTTCGGTCGTGCCGAGATCGACACTGAGTGTCTGCAGATTGCGATTGTTGATGCCGATGAGCCGGGCATCGAGGCGCAACGCACGTTCGAGCTCGGCCTCATCGTGCACTTCGGCAAGCACGTCTAGACCGAGCTCAGCCGCGACGGCGGCCAATTCGCGCGCCTCGGCATCGGTCAGCGCTGCCATGATCAGCAAGACGCAATCGGCACCGATCCGGCGGCTTTCGACGACTTGATAGAGGTCAATGATGAAATCCTTGCGCAAGACCGGAAGCGATGCCGCGCGCCGGGCGGCGCGCAAATCGTCGTCGCTGCCCTGAAAATAAGGCGTGTCGGTCAGTACGGAGAGACATGCCGCCCCGCCCGCTTCATAGGCGCAGGCCAGCGCTGCGGGATCGAAATCGGGCCTAATCAGTCCGGCGCTCGGCGATGCTTTTTTGATCTCAGCGATTAAGCCATATCCGCCTTGCGCCATCTTGTGTTCAAGGGCGGCCGCGAACTGGCGCACCGGCGGTGTCTCTCTAATGGCGGCGAGAAGCGTCGCCTCGGAACACGCGGCTTTTGCGCGCGCGATGTGGGCGCGCTTCTCGGCGCAGATACGGTCGAGAACATTGCTCATTGGACGGCCTCCGAGGCCGGATTGGGTGTATTGGTGCGGGTGATAAGAGCATCGAGCACCCGGGCTGCGGCGCCCGAATCGATCGCGCGGGCGGCGAGTTCCGCCCCTTCGAAGAGATTGGCGGCGCGTCCTGCGACCAACAACGCCGCCGCACTATTCAGCAGCACGACGTCGCGCAATGGGCCGCCGATTCCGGCCAGCAGATCCTGCATTAGCCGCGCATTCAGCGCCGGCTCACCGCCGCGCAAATCGTCGAGCTGCGCCGCGGGCAATCCGGCATCGGCAGCGGTGATCTCAAAGGTCTCGACCTGGCCGTGCTCGAGCGATGCGACCGTCGTAAACCCGGCAGTGGACAATTCGTCGAGCCCGTCGCCATGGACGACCCAGGCGCGCTCGCCGCCAAGGCGGCCCAACACCTCGGCCATCGGTTTTACCCATTGCGGCGCAAACACCCCGACCAGTTGCCGGCGCGCCTTGGCTGGACTCGACAACGGGCCGAGCAGGTTGAAAATCGTCCGGGTGCCGAGTTCAACCCGGGTCGGGGCGACATGGCGGGTCGCGCTGTGATGCCGTGGCGCCATCAAAAAGCCGATCCCGACCTCCCACAGACACCCGCGCACCACCGCGAGATCGGCGTCGATGTTGACACCGAGCGCGGTCAGGACATCGGCCGAACCCGATTTCGACGACAGCGCGCGATTGCCGTGCTTGGCGACCGGAACGCCACAGCCGGCAACGACCAAGGCGCTCGCGGTCGAGATATTGAAGCTGCCCGAGGCATCTCCGCCGGTGCCACAGGTATCGATAGCGCCCGGCGGCGCGTCGATGTGTACAGCTTTGGCGCGCATAATTCGTGCGGCGGCGGTGATTTCGTCGACGGTCTCGCCGCGCACCCGCAACGCCATCAAAAAGCCGCCCATCTGGGAGGGCGTGGCGTCGCCGCTCATGATGATGTCGAAGGCCGCCTCGGCCTCGCTCTCACTGAGGCTGCGCCCGGCGGCGACCGTCGCGAGCAGCGCTTTGAGGTCCCCGCTCATACCGCGGCGGTGTTAGAATGAATGTTCGAGGACATCTGCGGCACCCGCTCCAAAACGCGGAATCCTTATATCAGCCCTGTACCACCAACGGGAACCGAACACCCGCCCCGGCAATCGTTGCCATCCCGCCTCCCCGTATGCTGACGCCATGTTGCTATACCGCGAGGCATTCGCATTAGCCGCTTGCTGGTCTTCTCGTTCACCGACCGGTCTCGGTCAGCTGATTAGATCGTGGAACGCACCGGCACGGTTTCCGCGCCCGATCGGATCGCCTAGAAAGTGGGGCTGGTTTGCAGAAATTTATGCTCAATGACTGAAGCCCGTGAACCTGCCCTGCTTTGGGGAACCGACTCTATCGCTGGCGAGCGCCAGCGAGATCAAACGACCGGGCTCATGCCCTCACAGATGCTGCGCGAGGCGGTGGCATTGGGCCGCGAGATCAATTCGCAGCAGCCGATCGGCGACGCCCAGATCCAGCCGGCGAGCATCGATCTGCGGCTGGGTGAAGTCGCCTATCGCGTGCGGGCGAGTTTTCTGCCGGGCGCACGTGCCAGCGTGCACGACAAGCTCGACCAGCTCGCGATGCATCGCATCGATCTTACCCAGGGTGCGGTGCTCGAAAAGGATTGCGTCTATATCGTCCCGCTCCTCGAACATCTGGCGCTGCGCAAACGCACCTCGGCGCTCGCCAACCCGAAGAGTTCGATCGGTCGACTCGACGTATTCGCCCGGGTCATCACCGATTACGGCACCGAGTTCGACCGCGTGCGCGACGGCTACAAAGGGCCGCTCTACGCCGAAATTTCGCCACGCTCATTCAGCATTCTGGTGCGCAGCGGATCGAGCCTTGTGCAATTGCGCATCCGCCGCGGCTCGCCGGTGTTTGGCGATACCGCACTTAAACGATTGCACGAGGAGGTCGGGCTGGTCGAAGCGCCCGAGGGGACAGCGCCAGCGCGCGTGGCGATTCGCGACGGGCTCGCCTTCACGGTCGACGTTGCGGGAGAAGGGAAGCGCGGCATCGTTGGCTACAAGGCGCGGCGTCATACGGATTTGATCGATGTTGATCGCATCCGCCATTACGACCCGCGCGATTTTTGGGAACCCGTCTACGCTCATCATGACGCGGACGCGGCGGGTGCGAGCAAGGTCGGCGGCATCGTGCTCGACCCGCATGATTTCTATATCCTCGCTTCGCGCGAGGCGGTGGTGGTGCCGCCCGACCATGCCGCCGAGATGCTGCCTTATCACACCTTTGTCGGTGAGTTCCGGGTGCATTTCGCCGGGTTTTTCGATCCGGGTTTCGGCACATCGGAGACCGGCGGCAGCGGCAGCCGCGCGGTGCTCGAAGTGCGTTCGCACGAGGTGCCGTTTCTGATCGAACACGGCCAAATCGTCGGACGGCTCGTCTATGAGCGGCTGATCGCCCGCCCCGACAAGCTCTACGGCCACGCCATCGGCTCATCCTACCAGAGCCAGGGTCTCGCCCTGTCAAAGCACTTCAAGGATTTTCCGCCAGGCTGAGCGAGTTCGTCATACGGTTGCCGCCGCCCCCGGACGCCCGTAATTTGCCGCGATGGACTTCACGCTTTCGGATGAGCAGCGGGCGTTTCAGGAGACGGCACGGGTCTTTGCCCGCGAGGAATGGGCCCCCCATGCCCCCGGCTGGGACGAGCGCGGCGAGTTTCCGGTCGCGGCGTTGCGGCGGGCGGCGGCGCTCGGCTTTGCCGCGATCTATGTCGGCGAGGAATTCGGCGGCAGCGGTCTCGGCCGCGTCGACGCGGCGATCCTGTTCGAGGAATTGGCCGCCGCTTGCGTATCAACCGCCGCCTATCTGTCGATCCACAACATGGTGTCGTGGATGATCGATCGCTTTGGCAGCCGCGAGCAGCGCGCCCGCTTTCTGCCAAAGCTGACGACAATGGACTATCTCGCCAGCTATTGCCTGACCGAGCCGGGCAGCGGTTCGGATGCGGCGGCATTGGCAACCCGTGCGCACCGCGATGGCGACGATTACGTGCTGAACGGCACCAAGGCGTTCATTTCGGGCGGCGGTGCCAGCGACATCTATATCGCAATGGTGCGGACCGGCGACGAAGGGCCGCACGGCATCTCCTGCCTCGTCGTCGAAAAAGGCATGCCGGGTCTGTCGTTCGGCAAGAAGGAAAAAAAGCTCGGCTGGAACACGCAGCCGACCGCGATGGTGATCTTTGACGATTGCCGGGTTCCCGTTGCCAACCGCCTCGGCGCCGAGGGCGACGGCTTCAGGATGGCGATGATGGGGCTTGATGGTGGACGGCTCAACATCGCGGCGTGCTCACTCGGCGGGGCGCGCGCCTGTCTCGACGCGGCCCGCGCGCATCTCCTCGAACGCCGCCAATTCGGGCGCCCGCTCGCCGAGTTCCAGGCCTTGCAATTCAAGCTCGCCGACATGGCGACCGAACTCGATGCGGCAAGGCTGATAGTGTGGCGCGGGGCGACGAGCCTCGACGCCGCCGAGCCGCACGCGGTCATGCATTGTGCGATGGCCAAGCGCTTTGCGACCGATGCCGGGTTTCGCATCTGCAACGAGGCGCTGCAGCTGTTCGGCGGCTATGGCTATCTGAAAGACTTTCCGATCGAGCGCTATCTGCGCGACGTGCGCGTCCACCAGATCCTCGAAGGCACCAACGAGATCATGCGGGTCATCATTGCCCGCCGCCTGCTCGGCCCGTCAAATGAATGAGCCCGGCCTCCCCGAATCATCTCCCCCCGCCCCGATCCGGCTGCGGCCAATGACCGCCGGCGACGTCGCCGACAGCGCGCCGCTATTGGCGCAGCTCGGCTACCCGATGACTTTGGATGAATTGGCGCAGCGCGTGCGGGAGGTGCTGGCGACCCCGCACCATCTGCTGCTCATTGCCGAAACTGGCGGGCGGCTCGCCGGGCTGGTGCATGTCTATGTGCGGCCAGCGATCGAAAATCCACGTGAGGCGGTGGTGCAAGCGTTGGTTGTTGACGAGCGCTGGCGCCGCGCCGGCGTCGGGCGCCGCCTGATGATGGCGGCCGAGCGATGGGGGAAGGATCAGGACTGCCGTTCGGTGGTGCTGAGTTCGAATACCGCCCGCCTCCCGGCGCATGCCTTCTACACCGCGCTTGGCTATCGGCTGGCCGCCACCTCCTGCATCTTTCGCAAACCGCTCTAGCCGGCGTGACCGATCCAGAGGAGATTCTGCTTGGCTGCGAGGGCGGGGTCGCGACCGTGACGATCAATCGGCCGCAGGCGCTGAATGCGCTGACCCTGGCAAATTACCGGCGTATCGCGCCCGCTCTCGCGCAATGGGCCACGGACCCGACGGTGCATGCTATTATTGTGCGCGGCGCCGGCGAGCGTGCGTTTTGCGCCGGCGGCGATGTGCGCGCGGTCTATGAAAGCGGGCGTGGAGTTAGCGGCGACCGTGACCTGACTGCGGTGTTCTTTCGCGAGGAATACCGCCTGATCCGTGACATCCATTATTTTCCAAAGCCTTATATCGCGATCATCGGCGGGATCACGATGGGCGGCGGCGCCGGGATCTCGGTCAACGGTGCGTATCGCGTGGCGACCGAGCAAACCATGTTCGCGATGCCGGAAACGGGAATCGGGCTGTTCCCCGACGTTGGAGCGACAAGGTTCTTGAACCGCGCTCCGGGACAGATCGGCCGCTATCTCGGCCTTTCGGGCGCCCGGCTCGGCGCCGCCGACGCGCTCTATTGCGGCTTTGCCACGCATGTCATCGCGCAGGACCGGGTCGAACCGTTGCTGGCGGCGCTCACCGCGACCGCATGGGAAGCGGGTGCCCAGTTCCGTCAGGTCGATACGCTGCTTGACGAGTATGCGGTCGATCCCGGCCCGGCACCGCTCGCGGGGTTGCGGCCGGCGATTGATCGATGCTTTGCCGGCGACACGATCGAGGCGATCCTCGCCACTCTCGCAGCGGATGCTGCCGTGGGTGGCAGCGATGCCGAATGGGCAGCGCAAACCCGCTCCAGCCTTCTGACCAAATCGCCGACCAGTCTCAAGGTCACATTGCGCCAGCTGATCGTCGGGCGCGATTACGATGTCGAACAGGCGTTGCAGCTCGAATACCGTTTGACCCAGCATTTCATGGCGGCACACGATTTTTACGAAGGCGTGCGCGCTGTGCTGATCGACAAGGACCAGTCGCCGCGTTGGCAGCCGGCGACACTCGCCGCCGTCGACGACAGGATGGTCGAAAGTTATTTCACCCCGCTCGGCGACCGCGAACTGCGCTTCGACGCTTAGGACGGATTGAGCTAGCAAGCCGCCGAGCGCATAAGCCAAAGATGAAAATGACGGCGGAGACGGATGGTTCACCAGGCCACGGCACTGACGGCGCGGGCCGGTAATGGGGCTCGATGCATCACCGAGCAGGGGTCTGAGTATCGGGGTGCAGCGCGTCGGGGTCGGCCGTGTGGCCTGGCGCTGCGACCCTGTTGCGCTGAGCGCGTGCTAGCAGATAGCATCAGCGCTTATTTATGGGAGTTTTATGGGAGTCGCCGTGGGGAGACTGAGTTGTCTATGGATTGCCGGCGCTCTGGCGCTCGGCGTCGCCGGGTGCGTCAGCCCGCAACAGCAGGTGGCGCAAAAGGAGGATCTGCTCGCGGCGGCCGGGTTTCAGGTCAGGCCGGCCGATTCGCCGCATCGTGTCGAGGCAATGAAACGGCTCCCGCCCAACAAGTTCGTCACCAAGGTCGTGAACGGCAATCCGGTCTATCTCTATGCCGACCCGCTTGACTGCGATTGCGTTTACTTCGGGACCCAGCAGAACTGGAACGCCTACAGGCAGGACGTATTCGCCAAGCAGCTTGCTAACGAGGCCCAGATGACCGCAATCATGAACCAGGAAGCATGGGACTGGGGTCCCTGGGGCTGGCCCTGACTCTCGTGACCAGAGAGGACGACCAAGCCGTTGCTTCCATGTAAAGCGGATATAGGCCAGACGTAACCCGCTACCGGCCCGGAAATCGACAGCAGGTGGCGTTGGTGCCGTGCCTGTACCGCGACTTGCTACCGAGTTGCGTCGTGCTCGACCCGACGGGCGCGTCGGCCGACCCTTCCGGCGTGGTTAGAGACACCGTATTCTGGTGCCCTGAATCCCGCAGATCGAAGGGAACGGCAGATGACGGCGATCGGGTTTATCGGGCTCGGCAATATGGGCGCGCCGATGGCGGCCAATCTGATCAAGGCCGGCCATCAGGTGACGGGCTACGATCTCGTGCCGGAAGCGGTCGCCGCCTTGGCGGAAAAGGGCGGGCGCGCGGCGGCGAATGCGGCCGAGGCAATCGCCGCGGCCGACATCGTGATCACAATGCTGCCGGCCGGACCTCAGGTGCGCGAGGTCTATCTCGGCAATGCCGGGGTGTTGGGCCGGGCACGCCACGACGCCTTGCTGATCGACTGCTCGACGATTGATGTCGATACTGCGCGGGCAGTCGCGGCGGCGGCGCGCGAGGCCGGGTTTGATATGCTTGATGCGCCCGTCTCGGGCGGCACCGCCGGGGCGGCGGCGGCGACTCTGACCTTTATGGTCGGCGGCGAAGCAGCGGCCTTTGCCCGCGCCCAACCGATCCTCGAGGCGATGGGCCGCACGATCGTGCATACCGGCCTTGCCGGCAACGGCCAGGCGGTCAAGATCTGCAACAACATGCTGCTCGCGATCTCGATGATCGGCGTGTGCGAGGCTTTCACTTTGGCGCAAAAGCTTGGCTTGACATCGCAAACCTTGTTCGACGTCGTCAGCAAATCCACCGGCCAATGTTGGGCACTCACCGGTTATTGCCCGGTGCCGGGACCGGTGTCGTCCTCGCCTGCCAATCGCGACTACGCCGCCGGCTTTACCGCCGCGATGATGCTGAAGGATTTGCGGCTGGCCCAGCAGGCGGCCGGCGCCGTAGCCGCCCCGATCCCGATGGGAGCTGCGGCCGCCAACCTCTACCAACTGTTTGTCGACGAGGGTACCGGCGGCTTTGATTTCTCAGCGATCTATCGCTTTATCGCCAAATCACAAACTAAAATTTGAAACGAAGGCTTAACCGGGCCACCATTATTTTCGCCGGGACCGCCCAGTTGCGAGGCCCGGATGGACAACAATTATCTCGAAATCATTTCGTTGATCGAGCGTCTTCATCGCCATTTCCTGGAGGTGGTGAAGCTTGAAATGGAGGGGCTCGGCATTCATGAT
>JAFAOB010000461.1 GCA_019238055.1 Alphaproteobacteria bacterium | reverse complement strand
TGTTCGCCCGTCTGCGCAGTTTCGCTTTCAACATCCTCAAAGCCAACCGCTCCGGCACGCTCAGCCAGGACCGCTACCGCGCCGCCCTCGCCGGCGTCGACAATCTGCTCAGACTTCTCATCATCCCATAGCGTTGAACAGCCCTGGCCAGCGGCCGGGATTGCGTTCCTTTGGTGCGCCGCTTATATTTCGTTTGTCGGTTTACCCGACTATGGCGATAAACGGCTTACGGAATAGGCGTAGCGGACCCGGGGGCAGTACCCGGCGCCTCCACCAATCCTGATCCCGAGGGGGCGAAACAGGCTCGACGCGCGTGGTAAAGGTAAGATCCGTCGCCCGGCATGATACCGCCGTTATCGGGTCAAAATCTAAGTGCGAACGACAACTTCGCAACAGAGGCGCTCGCGGCCTAACCCTTAGGGGGGTAAAAGCCAACAGCAAATCGCGGTCCGAGGGGCACCGGGCAACAGAAGCCCCTCACTTCATTTGAGTGCCTCTGCCCTTCTAGTGATTGAAACAAAAGCGAGCCGCAAAAATGGCCCAGGATCTCTTCCAGTATGAAAAAATGGTCGAGACGGCGCTGCGCGGGGTTGCTCGCGAAGCGCTCGCGCGCGCGGCGCGCGACGGGTTGCGCGGCGATCACCATTTCTACATCAGCTTTCGTACCGGAGCCCCCGGAGTCATCATTCCGCCGCAGCTCTTGGCGAAATATCCGGAAGACATGACGATCGTGCTGCAGCACCAATTTTGGGGCCTTGAGGTTGGGGAGAACGCTTTTTCGGTAACCTTGAGCTTTTCCAGCCGGATGGAGCGGCTGACCATCCCATTCGCGGCAATCACCACCTTTGCCGACCCCTCGGTCAAGTTCGGTCTGCAATTTCAGATGCCCTCGGCGATGCCGCCCGACGCCGCAGAGCCGACGCTCCCCGCCAAAGCACCTACCGCCCTGCCAATTGGCGAGCAAACTGACGACAAACCGCGCACTAGTAAGGAGAGCGAGCGGCCCGCCGCCGAAGTCGTAACACTCGATCGGTTCCGCAAGCGCTAGCCGCCACTTGACGCAGGGCCGCAAACGGCGATTCTGCGCCCGAACCCGACCGCGGAGCCCAGCATGGCCGACATTTCCTTTCACGAGCTGTTCCCGCTCGGTGCCGATGATGCGCCGTATCGCAAGCTAACTGGCGACTATATCACGACCGGCAATTTCGAAGGCCAGCGCATCATCAAGATCGAGCCGGAGGCGCTGACCCGGCTCGCGAGCGAGGCCTTCTTTGATTGCGCCCATCTGCTGCGCTCCGGCCATCTCGTCTCGTTGCGCGCGATCCTTGATGATCCTGAGGCGTCGTCGAACGACAAGTTCGTCGCCCTCGATCTCCTCAAAAACGCCAATATTGCCGCCGGTAAGGTGCTGCCGATGTGTCAGGACACGGGCACCGCTATCGTCATGGGCAAGAAAGGCCAGCAGGTATGGACCGGAGGCGATGATGCCGCGGCGCTGTCGGCCGGCATCCGGCGCACCTACACCGAGGCCTATCTGCGCTATAGCCAGCTCGCTCCGCTCTCGATGTACGAAGAGGTCAACACCGGCGACAATCTGCCGGCCCAGATCGACCTGTTTGCCGAGCCCGGGGAGGAATACAAGTTTCTGTTCATCGCCAAAGGCGGCGGCTCCGCCAATAAGAGTTTTCTTTACCAGCAGTCGAAAGCGGTGCTGAACCCGAAATCGCTGCTCAAATTTCTCGACGAAAAGATCCGTACCCTCGGCACCGCCGCCTGTCCGCCCTATCACCTTGCAATCGTCATCGGCGGCACCTCGGCCGAGATGACCTTGAAGACCGTCAAGCTCGCCAGCTGCCGCTATCTCGACAGCTTGCCGGCGGAGGGTAACCGCTACGGCCAGGCTTATCGCGACCGCGACTTTGAGGAAGAGGTGCTGGCGCTGACGCGCGGACTTGGCATCGGGGCACAGTTCGGCGGCAAGTATTTTTGCCACGATGTGCGGGTGATCCGACTGCCGCGGCACGGCGCCAGTTTGCCGATCGGCATCGGCGTGTCGTGCTCGGCAGACCGGCAGATCCTGGGCAAGATCACTGCAAACGGCGTTTTTCTCGAAGCGCTCGAAACCGATCCGGCGCGCTTCATGCCGGATATCGATGAGGGCGTTCTCGGCGGCGAGGTTGTGCCGATCGATCTCGACCGGCCGATGGCCGAAATCCGCCGCACCCTCTCGCAATATCCGATCAAGACACGGCTCAGCCTGACTGGACCGCTCGTTGTCGCGCGCGACATCGCTCATGCAAAATTGCAGGAACGCCTCGACCGCGGCAAGGGGCTGCCCGACTATGCCAAGAACCATCCGATCTATTACGCCGGCCCGGCCAAGACTCCCGGGGGCTACGCTTCCGGTTCGTTCGGGCCGACGACCGCCGGCCGCATGGATAGCTATGTCGATGCATTCATGGCCGCCGGCGGCAGCTTTGTAACGCTCGCCAAGGGCAATCGTGGGGCCGAAGTGCGCGAGGCCTGTCATAAGCATGGTGGGTTCTATCTGGGTTCGATCGGCGGGCCGGCGGCCCGCCTCGCCCAGGACTGCATCCGCAACGTCGAGATCCTTGAATACCCCGAGCTCGGCATGGAAGCGGTTTGGCGGATCGAGGTCGAAAATTTCCCCGCCTTTATCGTCATCGACGACAAGGGCAATGACTTTTTTGCCGCGCTGACTTGAGGCGCCCTCGTACTCAGCCGGATGCGGAGGCGCCGCGGCCGGCGCAAGATGGCCTGCTCGGTGCACTTATCAAGGGTGAACCGGGCGCCTGGGATGCGTTTGTACGGCGATATGCGGGGTTGATCGTCACAGCCGTGCGTGGCGTCGCACGCGAGGCCGCCGAGGTCGAGGATCTGACCCAGGAAGTCTTTGTCCGGCTGTGCCGCAACGATTTTCGGCTATTGCGCAGCTATGACCCGGAACGAGCCGGGCTATCGACCTGGATTACGATCGTTGCCCGCAGCACTGCGCGCGACGCGTTGCGGCGGCATCGTCCGGTGGTGGTGCCGATCGATGCGGTGCCCGAAACCCAGCTTTCGGTCGACGCGGTCGAGCCGGCGCGCAAGCTCAAGCTGCCGGAAGCCTTGCTGTCGCCGCGCCAACGCGAGATTTTGGCAATGCTCTACGATCAAGAGATGGAGGTGGCGGAGGTCGCGGCACGCCTCGGCATCGACCCGCAGACCGTGCGCAGCGCGCACCACAAAGCAATGATCAAACTGCGTGCTCATTTCAAAGCGGGAGCAGAATGAACTTTTTATCCCAAAGGTTGCGGGGATGTCGTCACGGCACTCCGCATAGATATCCGCGGAGAGCGGTGCGATGACCAGAAGCAACGATTTAACGGGAGGACCCGCGGGTTTTGCAGCCGGGCGAAGCTTATGGCAGCGCTGCCGCACGATTGATGCACCCGATGACGAGGCCGGGCGGTTTCTCGATCTCGCCGCATTCGCCGATGGAATGCTTACGGATGACGAATATGATCGGGTTGCAGCACTGGTTGCCGACGATCCGATTGCGCGCGCCGATGTCGCCGCAGCACGGGCGCTCTCTGCCGGCGGGATTCCACTGCCAGGTGACATCGAACGCATCATCAAGCGTGCGAGCGGCCTCGCTGCTGTTATGTCCGAGCGTCGCCATGCCACCGCATCGCCCCACTTTGCCGGGCGGCAGATCCTGCATGCGGTCGCACAATGGGGCAGTCTTGCGGCAGCGATCGCCTTTGCAGGCTGGCTTGGTTTCTCGATGGGCAGCGGCGCGTCGCTGACCTTGATCCAACCCAATCAGCCCAACCAGATCAGCGACGATAATCCGCTGCCTGAGCTGCTCGATCCGCCAACCGGTTTCTTGCGCGATCTCGGCGCGGGCCAGCAGACATGATGCTGGTCGAACCGCTTGTCCACGGCGGCGCGCGCCAGTATTGGTGGAAGGCGCTGCTGGCCCTCTCTCTGGCGCTCAACCTGTTCTTCATGATTGGCGCGTTGTGGATACGGGTCCACGCGCCGGCTCCGGTTCTGACGCCCGAAGACCGGCTCGCGCAGATGGCGAGCGAACTCCACCTTGACCCGTGGCAGCAGAAGGCTTTCGCCCATTACTCTCAGACCATTCGCCAGAGCCTGCAGGCGATGCACAAAGCGACGCAGCCATTGATTGCGAGCGCCTGGTCAGAGGTTGGCAAGCCCGGGGCCGACGAAGCCAAAATCATGCAGCTTTTCGATCATGCGGCAGCGGAGCGGCGAATTTTTGTGCATGACCTGACGACGACGACCTTGTCGTTTTTGGCGACTTTGTCGCCTGCTCAGCGCGCCCAATTTGTAGAACTCGCACGACAGCATCCGCGTCCATGGTCGCCAGGTCCCGGTCACGCGGCGGCGCACTAGGCTTTACTTGGTTCCGAACAGGCGATCGCCGGCATCGCCGAGGCCCGGTAAGATATAGCCGTGGGCGTCGAGGCAGCGGTCGACAGCCGCAGCCACGATCCCGACATCAGGAAAAATGCCGAGAACCGTATTGATCCCTTCGGGCGCTGCAACCAGACAGACAAATTTGATCGAGCGCGCTTTCAGCTCAACAAGGCGGGAAATCGCCGCCACCGCCGAATTGCCAGTCGCCAGCATCGGGTCGACCAGGATCACATCGCGGTCCGCCAAATCCTCCGGCAGTTTTAAATAGTACTCGACCGCTTGCAGGGTGCGCGGTTCACGATAAATGCCAATATGGCCGACTCGGGCCGATGGCAAGAGGTCAATCATCCCGTCGAGGATGCCATTGCCGGCACGCAGGATTGAGACCAAGCACAGCTTTTTGCCCGAAATCACCGGAAAGCTGCCGCGTTCGAGTGGGGTCTCGATTTCCGCATATTCGAGCGGCAGATCGCGCGTCGCTTCGTAAGCAAGCAACAAGCTGATCTCGCGCAACAGCCGGCGAAACTCCGCGGTCGAGGTATTGCGGTCGCGCATCAACGACAGTTTGTGCTGGACCAGCGGGTGATCGACGATGGTCAACCCCGCCCGCGGTTGCTGCATGCTGGCCCTCCTCATCTCCCGGACCGGAACTCTATTATCTCGCTTTCGTTGCAAATACGCGAAGCAATCTCGCGTAGTTCAGGCCCTGTTTATGGTTCGCGCCACTCCGCTAGAACAAGGTGCCGTCGCTGGTAATGGCGATTGGGGCGCTGCCGTCGGGACGGCGTTCGAACGCGATCTCGCGGCCGGCGGCCCAACTGCCGCCTTCGAGCACGCAGGCGAGCGGAAACGCCTGCGCCGACTTGCCAAGCCGGGCGCGGACCGCGGCTGCCAAATGGTCGAGCAAGATCACGGTTAGTGCCCGCCACTCGACGACCGGCTCGCTCGTCGCCTCGAGAGGACAGGATAACAGCCTCTGATCGCGCGGTTCGATTACGCCGCAATCCAAAAACAGCCCGCCATTGCGATATTCGGCGAGCCCGGTAAGCCCATCGAGGCCACCGACCCGAATGCCCGCGGCTTCGAGCGGCTCGATCAGGGAATATGCAAGCCATTGTGATAATTTATGAAACGGTACGATGCCGTCGCCCGGCACTGCGCGGTGCCGTCCGCAATCACCGAGCGGAACACCGCCGAGACTTACGCGCGCAGGCCAGATCGGCCCCAGAGCGACGAGCAAGACGTGCAGGATCTCGGACGCCGACAGCAGCTGATGGTGCGCCAGCCAATAATCAAGGAGGTTACCGGGCCGCGCCGGGATGCCAAAGCGCTGCGGGTCCTCGGCGCAGACCTCGCCCAAGCGGCGCAACAATGCGGCACGGCTATCGAAGCCGAGAAGCTGGTTACTTGGCCCGTGCTGAAACGCGGCGGCGAGGCGTTCCGAGTTAATCTGCGCCAGGGCCGCGGCATCGGCGCGCCACGGTGCTGCAGGATCGGCAGAAAACACTCCCTGCTGCATCGCCCGCAGGCTTGCCACCGCAAGTCCCTCGGACCGACCCCAGACCTGCCCGGTTTCAGCCTCATGGTAACGCCACCCGCGCCCTGCGCCGGCATCGAGCAAGACAGAGATGACTGCCAAATCGATCAGCGCCCGCGTTCGCTCCGCGCCGTCGGCTCCGGACGCGACAAAGGCAGCGCGGTCGATCCCATCCACGGAAAAGTGCCGCCAGCGGCTGTGAAGCGGAACGGTGAGATCGGGGTAGCGCCGACGCGTGACGACGGCGACCCGGTCGGCCGCCTCGTCCAGCCGCGCGAGATCGAGCCGGAAATACGTGCTGTCGCCCCGCTCGACGGCGGCAAACACCATGGCACTGCGCTCGCGCACCGCCGTGGCGGTCAACAGCGCCGCGGCCTGGGCGCGCGCGTCACTTGCCGAGGGCACGGCCCTTGACGTTGTGCAATTGGGTCATGTCAGCCGCGCCCGAAGGATTGAAATAGCCCGCCGCCTTTTTGGCCTCGATTTCGACGGATGCGTCGAGCGGCACCAGCCGTTCCGGGATCGCCATCTGCTCTACGATTTCGATTCCTTGCGCCTCGAGTGCCGAGCGCTTGATGTTCGACATCGATACCCAGCGATCGATGCGCCGCACGCCGAGCCAATGCAGAACGTCCGGCATCAATTCCTGAAAACGCAAATCCTGTACGCCGGCGACGCATTCGGTGCGGCGGAAATAAGTGTCGGCGCGGTCGCCGCCCACCTGACGCTTGCGGGCGTTGTAGACCAGGAATTTGGTAACCTCGCCGAGCGCACGACCCTCTTTCCGATTGTAGACGATGATCCCGACTCCGCCTTGTTGCGCAGTCGCGACACACACCTCGATGCCGTGCACCAAGTAAGGCCGGCAGGTGCAAATGTCCGAGCCGAATACATCCGACCCGTTGCATTCGTCATGGACGCGGCAAGCAATTACGGTGCCCGCTACCGCGATCCGATCGACCTCGCCGAACAGATAGACCGTGGCTCCCCCGATCGGCGGCAACAGCACTTCGAGATCCGGCCGCGTCACCAGCTCGGGAAACATCCCGCCGGTTTCCTCGAACAGGCAACGGCGCAGCTCGCTCTCGCGGACGCCAAACCGCGTGGCGAGCCCGGGCAGATACCAGACCGGATCGATCGCCGCCTTGGTCACACGGATTTCGCCATTGTCGAGCAGGACCCTTCCATCGGGGATCAAATCCCCTTCACCGATCCGCTCGCGGATCTCGGGCATCGCTATGTGCGCTGTGGTGACCGCGATTGTCGGGCGAACATCGATGCCGGCCGCGATCGTCTCGGCAAACACCTCGCCCACCAGATGGCCCCACGGATCGAGCGAGACGATTTTTGTCGGATCGCCCCATTGCGGGTTGGGTGCGATCAACGCCACCGGTGCCGTGTCGGTCAAATCCGGGCGGTGGTCACGCGCGAGCGCCTTAGTCGCGATGGCGAGCGCGCGATAAAGCCCATAAGCGCCCGAATAGGAGCCGATCGCGTTGCGTCGACTCGGCTCTGCTGGGCTCGCCACAACCGGTCCGCGGCGAGCAGGGTCGGCCGCACCCCAGCACAACGCCATCGCGGTTTGACCGGCGCTCCCGGGGTGCGACGTCAATCGTATGTGGCGCGGGATCGCGTGCTCCATGTCGTGTTCTATCTTGTTTGTCGGCAACCGCCGAGAGTAGAAAACCTAGTAATAAGGATCGAACAGTGCAACTATATGCGACCTTCGCGCGTCTTTGCCAGCATCGCCTGTCATGCGGGTGCCTCGGGAAACCGAACCATTTATGCAGCCGCAATGTTTCCACCAACGATGACCTATCAATCACGGTGGAGAAAGTTAATGAAACGCGGGATGATCTTCGCAGTGCCATTGCTTGTCGCTGGCTTGGCCGGAGCCCCGGCCTATGCCGCGGGCTGCTTGAAAGGGGCGGCAGTCGGTGGTGTCGGCGGGCATTTTCTCGGTCACCACGGCCTGCTGGGCGCCGGCGTCGGATGTCTGATCGGTCATCACGAGGCCGCCAAGCATGCCCGCGAACGCGCCCGGTTGCAACATCAGCAGATGGAAGAGGGCAGCAGCGGCGGCGGATACCAGACGAATTCGAATTACGGCCGATAGAGGCCTGCTTACGAAAATTTGAGTGGCAACAGCATCGGCGGGAAAAGCGGGAGCAGCTAGATTTGCGTGGATCGACGTCACCGCGATGGGCAGCGCCGCAATGGATTCGCGCAAGTTTCACGACCCGCTCGTTACCGCCAAGGGCGAGCGGCGGGCGCAGGTCGCGCTGAGCGCGCTCGAAACGCTGTGGTTCAATACCGGGACATTGTGCAATCTGACCTGCGGCCATTGTTACATCGAGTCGTCGCCAAAGAATGATCGGCTCGCCTATCTGACTGCAGTGGAAGTGGCCGCCTTTCTCGACGAGATCGCCGCTCGGGGATTGCCGACAAGACTAATCGGCTTTACCGGCGGCGAGCCGTTTATGAACCCCGAACTGATGGCGATGCTCGAAGACGCGCTGTCCCGCGGTTTTGACGCGCTGGTTCTGACCAACGCGATGCGGCCGATGGCAAAGTGCAAAGCGGCATTGCTGCAACTCAACGAACGCTATGGCGAGCGGCTTACGATCCGCGTCTCGATCGACCATTATGGCCGTGCGGTTCACGAACAGGAGCGCGGCCGGCGCAGCTGGAAGCCGACGATCGAGGGGCTTTGCTGGCTCGCGCGCAATGGGTTTTCGGTGCATGTCGCGAGCCGCCGGCTTTCGGGCGAATCAGAGACCGAAATCCGCAATGGGTTCGCTCTTCTGTTTGCGGAGCTTGGGGTCGGGATCGACGCCTGCGACCCGGTGCGGCTGATCGTCTTTCCGGAGATGGATGCCTCGGTCGATGTGCCGGAAATCACCGAGGCGTGCTGGGGTATTCTCGGCAAATCGCCGCAGAGTGTGATGTGCGCGTCCGCGCGTATGATCGTTAAACGCAAGGGTGCGGCCCACCCGGTGGTTCTCGCTTGTACCCTATTGCCTTATGACGAGCGCTTCGAATTGGGTGAAACCCTCGCTGCCGCGAGCGGGGTCGTGCCGCTCAACCATCCGCATTGCGCGAAATTTTGCGTCCTCGGCGGGGGAGCTTGCAGCCGCAACTGAGCAGCCGAAACCGAAAAGATGCGACAACTAGCGTTGGCGAGCGGCGTCGCGCTCCGCCCGCTGCGCCACTGCCAACAACGCCTCGCGGCACAGGGTTTCGGCCGGAAGCCCAGTCGTCTTCATATGGATTTCGGCCTCGGCAAGATGCGCCAGCGCCGTGCGCAGCGCGGGCTCGCGCCATCGTCCCAACTGGCTCCGAATGCCATCCTGATGCTTGAAGAAGATCGGCGGGCGCGCGCTGCGCACGACCTCGTCGATTGCTCCACCGGCACTCACGCGGGCCACCATGCCGTGCAGCCGGTGCAGATGGCGTAGCATTGCGCGGACCACGGTAACCGGCGATTCGCTTTTTTGGAAGACGCGGTCGAGCACCCGGTCGAGCAAAACCTGGTCGCCTTCCGCGGCAGCCATGACAGCGTCGTCGAGTTCGAGCGCGGCGCTATCGCCGACACACAGAACCGCGTCCTCAAGTCCAACCCGGCCGCCATCACCGACAAAGAGCGCCAGTTTGTGGAGTTCGGATCGGGTTACCAGGCGGTCTTCGCCAAGGTGATCGACAAGATATTGGGTGGCGTCGCGGCTTGCGGTAACCCGGTACCCAGCAAGGGTCTCGCGGATTACCGCAGCCCGGTCGCGCGGCGCATCCGGATAGCAACCGATCGCGGCCGCGCCGGGTGCAGCCTCAAATGCGCGCCGCAACGGCGAACTTGCCGACAGCTCTGCGGCCTCGGCGACGACCAGCGCCTCACCCGGCATCTTGGTCAGAAAGCTCACAAATATTCGCGCCATCGAATCGGTGGCGGCGCGCACCCGCACCACCCGGCGCCCGCCGACCAGGCTCAACTGCGCCGCCTCATCGGCAAGCCGCGCCGGATCCGCTCCGAGAACCGCTCCGTTCAGATCGGCGATCCGAAACGGATCAGCGAGATCGGCGCACACGCTGCGCGCAAGCACGTCGGCGCGCTCGCGCACCAGGCCGGCATCCGGTCCGTACAGCAATATCACGCGGATCGCGGGATCGGGACGCTGCAGAAAGGCGGCAATTCGTGCCGGGGCGAGCTTCATGGCAGCGCTTCGGCTTGCTTGGCTGCCCCCTCGGTCACCCGCCTTTGCATGAACAAATTGAGCCGCAGCATTATTTCTCGGGTCAGCTCGATGACAGTGCGCGTCTGGGCGGCATCTTCGGCGACGACCGTCGAATATTGGTTCGGGTTCAGCTCGAACGAGTTCTGCTCGTGCAGCGATATCGTCAGCAGGTTCTGACCGGTGCGATTGTCCCTCAGGTTGCTGGTACTATGCACGTCGATTTGACCGAGGGTGGCGGTCCCCTGCGATTGCAGACCAAGACTGCTCAGCGAGTAGGAGAGCGTCGTGCCCAGCGTATAGCGATACGGCGTCGGCGCGCCCGTCGGATTAAGCGCATCGCGCAACGCGATTTCCAATCGCTGGCCGATCCGCTCGGGAATCGGCGCGACCCGGATTGCGCGCAATTCGGCACTCGCCGGTTCGGTTTGCGGATCGGCATAGAGCCGCTCCCAGCCGCACCCCGCAAGCGGCAGTGCCAGCATTACCACGAGCGCCAGAGCCGTCCCCCGCCCCGGCATGTCAGGCGACGATGCTGACGATCCGATTCGGAACGATGATGACCTTGCGCGGCGGCCGCCCATCGAGCCAGCGCGAAACCTGCGGCAATTGCAATGCCGCGCTTTCCACGGCACCGCTTGCGGTGTCGCGCGGGCATTCGAGCGTGCCGCGCAATTTGCCGTTCACCTGCACCGCAATCGTCACCTGCTCTTCGCGCGCCCATTCGGGATCGGCAACCGGCCAGGGCCGCTCGGCCAGAAGCCCGGCGCCCCCCAGCATCTGCCACATCTCTTCGGCCAAATGCGGCATCATCGGCCCCAATAGCCGCGTCAGGGTTTCAAGAGCCTCGCGCAGGACCGCGAGTGCAGCCGGGGTTGCTGCGAAAGATTGCGCCGGCAATTCCTCGATCGCGTTCGACAACTCGCGGATGCGGGCAACGGCGCGATTGAAGCGGAATTTGTCAAGGTCATCGCTGACTGCAGCGATCGCACGGTGGGTGGCGCGGCGCAAATCCGCGATTTCGGCCGGCAGACCGCCCGGTACAGCGGTTCCGGGCGGCGGCAACGGCAATAGCGGCTCACTGACCATGCGCCACAGCCGGTTGACATAGCGCCAGATCCCCTCAATACCGGTCTCGGTCCATTCGAGATCACGCTCGGGCGGGCTGTCCGACAACAGATAAAACCGGGCGGTATCGGCGCCGTAGGTATCGACGATCGCATCGAGCCCGACGACGTTCTTTTTCGACTTCGACATCTTCTCGGTGCGGCCGACGATGACCGGGCGGCTATCGGGACCGACAAGCCGGCCGTCGTCAGTACGCTCGACCTCCTCCGGAAAGAGCCACTCGCCATTCTCGCTGCGATAGGTCTGATGGCATACCATGCCCTGCGTGAACAACCCGGCGAACGGCTCGTCGAGATCGAGATAGCCGCACTGCTTCAGCGCGCGCGTGAAAAAGCGCGAATACAGCAGATGCAGGACGGCGTGCTCGACCCCGCCAATGTATTGGTCGACCGGCATCCAATAATCGACCGCGTCGCGGGAAAACGCGCGCTCGTCGCGCGCCGAGCAGAAGCGCAGGAAATACCAGGAGGATTCGAAAAACGTGTCGAACGTGTCAGTCTCGCGCTCGGCCGGCGCGTGGCAAAGTGGGCAAGCGACACGCTTCCATGTCGGGTGATGGGCGAGCGGATTGCCCGGCACCGCAAAGCTGATATCCTCCGGCAATTTTACCGGCAAATCGCTCTCGGGCACCGGCACGATGCCGCATTGCGGACAATGGATGACCGGGATCGGACAACCCCAATAGCGCTGCCGCGAAACCCCCCAATCGCGCAGTCGATAAGCGACGGTGCGTTCGCCGCGCCCCAGGGCCTCCAGGCGCTCACCGGCGGCACGCTTCGCCTCGGCCACCGTGAGGCCGTCGAGAAAGGCGGAATTGAACAATGTGCCGTCCTCGACAAAGGCGGTCTCGTCAATCGTGAAATGCGCTGGGTCAGCGCCTGGCGGCAGGACGACCGGAATCACCGGCAACTCGTATTTACGGGCGAATTCCAGATCGCGCTGATCATGCGCCGGGCAGCCAAAGATCGCACCGGTGCCATATTCCATCAGCACGAAATTGGCGACATAGACCGGCACACGACGGTTCGGATCGAAGGGGTGAACCGCTTCGAGCCCGGTCTTGTACCCGCGCTTTTCGGCGGTCTCGATTACCGCTTCGCTCGTCCCCATGCGGTTGCACTCGGCGATAAAGTCCGCGAGGCCGGCGTCGTTTTCAGCAAGCCGCTGGGCAAGCGGGTGATTGGGCGACAGGGCGACGAACGATGCGCCGAACAGCGTGTCCTGCCGGGTCGTGAACACCTCGATCGCCCCCACTCTCCCCTCCCCCGCAAGCGGGGGAGGGTCAGGGAGGGGGCCAGCGGTGTCGAAAAACACCCGCGCCCCTTCCGAACGGCCGATCCAATTCTCCTGCATCAGGCGCACCCGCTCGGGCCAGCGGTCGAGACGCGAAATTGCTCCAAGCAACTCGTCGGTGAAGGCGGTAATGCGCAAGAACCACTGCGACAACAGCCGCCTTTCAACAATCGCGCCCGAGCGCCAGCCACGGCCATCGATCACCTGCTCGTTGGCGAGGACGGTGTTCTCGACCGGGTCCCAATTGACCCAGGATTCCTTGCGATAGGCGAGACCTGCCACAAGGAAATCGAGAAACATCTTTTGCTCGTGGCGGTAATATTCAGGATGACAAGTCGCAATCTCGCGCGACCAGTCATAGGCAAACCCCATGCGTTCGAGCTGGGCGCGCATCGTCGCGATGTTTTGAGCGGTCCAGATCGCGGGATGGACGTTCTCCGCAATCGCTGCGTTCTCGGCCGGCAGACCGAACGCATCCCAGCCCATCGGGTGCAGCACGTTGAAACCCCGTGCCCGCCGATAGCGCGCGACGAGATCGCCCATTGTGTAGTTGCGGACATGCCCGACATGCAGTTTCCCCGAAGGATAGGGGAACATTTCGAGCACGTAATATTTCGGCCTACCGGGTTCGGCTGCGACCGCGAACAATTGCCGTTCGCGCCACACCCGCTGCCACTTTGTTTCTGTTTCCCGAAAGTTGTAGCGCGACATCACTTGAGTGCATCTTTCCGCAGTAAGGCTAGCGACGGAAGTGGCCTGCCATTCCGGCGCTGAGTGTCGATCTCAAGACATATGGTGTGAGGGAGGCCGGGCGCAGCGACCCTGCAACCCTCAATACACCAGATATTCGATCGAGATCGGCAACGGCGCGTGACCGGGGCTGCATGTGCCGCGCGCCGGCAGACGGTACATCATTATTTCGCCGCGTAGGCCTTCATCCACTCCCGCTTCAACTGGCCCGCACGCCGCAGGATTGCGCTTTCGAGATCGTCTTCGACCTTGCGCGCGATCGTGGTTTCCTTCCATTCGCCGGTCGGCGTGAGTTCCTGTCGCGTGACTGTCACCGCGACAGCATCCGATCGCACAGTGGGCGCCAGCACAAAGACATCGATCTTATAGCGCTCACCGGGTTTACCCTGGGGCGAGTACCAGTCGGTGACGAGTTCGCCGGTCAGCGGGTCCTCGGTGCTGAACTTGACAAAACTCAAAGTGTCGAGCGCTGCCTGCCATAAAATCGGGCTGACCGTGTTGCCGGTACGCGGTCCCGGCTGGTGTTCCGAGGGCTTTTTGGCAAGACCGAGCACGGTCCAGATCGTCGCCTCGGTGTCCATCTCGTCGGGCTTGTCGGCAGCTGCTGCTTTGACGTTTGCTGCGTTCTGCGGCGAAGCTGGCGGGTCGTGCGGCGCGCTCGCCTGAGAGGCCGGGCCGCTCGAACTGCACGCCACCAGAAGCAACGAAAGACTTGCGGCGAGTGCCGTCAAAGCGCGGTAATGAAGCGGTGACATTCCGGCGAACCCCCCGGCAAGTGGCCTCGCCTGCAGCCGGAGCAGGCATCGAGGCTTTTGCCAGGAATGGAGCTGATATGGAAGAGGTCATCGAAAAGATCGTGGCGGGAAATCTCGCCGCGGTGCGAGGCCGTATCGAAGCCGCGACGCGCGCCGCCGGTCGGCCCGCCGGCAGTGTTGCGCTGGTCGCGGTCAGCAAGACCCATCCCGCGGCGATCGTGCGTGAGGCGCTCGCCGCCGGTCACCGCCTCTTTGGCGAGAACCGAGTACAGGAGGCGGAGGCAAAATATCCGGCATTGCGCGAATCCTTTCCGGATCTTGTGCTGCATTTGATCGGTCCGCTGCAGACCAATAAAGTCAGAGATGCCGTAAGCTTATTCGACGTCATCGAGACGGTCGACCGGCCGCGGATCGCCGCGGCGCTGGCCCGCGAGATGGAGCGGACCGGCCGCCGACTTCCCTGTCTGATCGAGGTCAATACCGGCGAAGAGCCGCAAAAATCGGGTGTGTTGCCCGAGGCCGCCGATGCCTTTATCGACGAATGTCGCGGTCGGCTCGGGCTGCCGATTGTCGGGCTGATGTGCGTGCCGCCGGTCGATGGAGAGCCGGCGCCGCATTTTGCGCTGCTGCGCGAGATTGCCCGACGCACCGGCCTCGAAGTGTTGAGCATGGGGATGAGTGCCGATTTCGAGACCGCGATCCGCTTTGGCGCCACCCATGTCCGGGTCGGCACCGCTATCTTTGGGGCTCGCGGTATGGAGTCGGCTTAGCACAATCGCCGGGAGCACGGAAATGCGGGTATTCACGACATTGCCGCAGGAGAATTTGCGTGCGGTCGCGGCGGCGGCACGGGGAATCGAGGCCGACGGCTATGACGGCGTCGTCTCGACGGAGAACAAGCACGACCCGTTTCTGGCATTGGCGATCGCCGGCACGGTAACCGAGCGCATCGAATTGCACAACGGCGTCGCAATCGCCTTTGCCCGTTCGCCGATGGCGGTGGCGCAAGTCGGCTGGGATCTGGCGGGCGCCACGGGCGGGCGGTTTGTCGTCGGTCTTGGCTCGCAGGTGCGAGCGCACAATGAGCGGCGGTTTTCGGTCAAGTGGACGCCGCCCGCCCCGCGGATGCGGGAATATGTACAGGCGTTGCGCGCAATCTGGCGCTGCTGGCAAACCGGCGAGCGGCTCTCCTACGAAGGCGAACATTACCGTTTCACACTGATGACCCCGAACTTTACCCCCGAACCAATTGCGGTGTCCCCACCCGCGGTGATGATCGCCGCGGTCGGGCCGGCGATGCTGAGGGTTGCGGGCGAGGAATGCGACGGCGTCAAACTGCATGGCTTTTGCACCCGCCGCTATATCGAAGAGGCGGTCATGCCGCGGCTCTCTGCCGGGCTCGCCAAGGCCGGCCGTCGGCGCGAAAATTTTGAGATTTCGGGCGGCGGGTTTCTTGCCACCGGCCCTGATGACGCGACCGTGGCGCGGATGTTCGAATGGGTGCGCCAGCGGGTCGCTTTTTACGGCTCGACCCCGGCCTATTACCCGGTGCTCGCGATGCACGGGCTCGAAGATCTCGGGCACAAGCTCAATGCCATGGCGCGCCAAGGGCAATGGATGGATATGGCGAAAGAAGTGCCGGACGACGTCGTTGATCTTTTCGCTGCGGTCGGCCGCTGGGACGAGATTACGGAGGCGATCGGAGAGCGCTTTGGCGGGCTCACCGATGCGATCAACGCCCGCGCCAACCCGGCAGCGCCGGAGCACCTGCCGCGCGAATTGATCCAGGATATCCGCCGCCTGCCCCGCGCCTTCACCGGTTTCGCGACCAGTTAACGGGCAGTCAAAGCAACCACCGTGATCGTGAGCCCATAAAAATTCTCTTGCCAAGCGAGATCATGTTTTGTTCTATATGGAACATGCCATGAACAAAGGCAGGAGAGAGCACAATGAAACGATGGACCCTGGTCGCTGCTGCGTCGGCCCTTTTTGCCGCCGCATTATGGCATCTCCCGGCGACAGCGCAGCACACCACACCAATGCAGCCCACCGGGCCCGCGTTGAGCCAAACCGCGCCAGAAGCAAATATTCGGCCGCCGCAGCCACCGGCCGCACCACAATTAATCACCTTTGAGGAATATCGCGATTTTCGCATGCGGGACATCGCCGAGCGCCGGGCACGGCTGGCGCGGGCACTGACCGCCTCCGATTTGTCGACAACGGAGAAGGCCAATCTCGAAGCGCGCAAAGCCTATTACGACCGGCTCGCGACCTTGCCGGCGGCCGAACGAGACCGGCTGTTTCGCGCGCGCTTCAATCAAATCGATACCAATCACGACGGCATGCTGGATGAAGCCGAACGCACCGCCTGGCGCGAAAAACAGCGCGAGCATTACCGTGAGATAACAACTGAACCTCAACCGGCGTCGATCAACCAACACTAGCCGATCGGAGCGCTCGCCAGGAGTCGATTGCGGAGCGGCCTCCCGCACAACCCGAGATGACCGCCAACCAGCGGTGCCGCGATCCATCGGAGCCTCAGGTGCCAACGATGATGATGTCCAGACAAGGGCCGGCACCTCAGTAACGCTGGTCCGGCGCGGCGGCCGCGTGCTACGCTCTCCTATGGGAGTAACCGCCCGATCGCAAAAAGGAGAAAATCATGGCGCAATCTCAACCCTCGTCGGCTCGCGACCAGGTCCGCGACATCGTACCAGGGCTGATCGATCTCAGCGAAAGGGTTCTCTTTGGCGAGGTTTGGGAACGGCCCGGCCTGTCCAAGCGCGACCGCAGCCTGATCACCTGCGCGACATTGATCGCGCTCGGCCGTGAACGACAGCTCGTCGGACATCTGCAGCGGGCGCTTGATAACGGCCTCACCAAGAATGAACTCAGCGAAGTCATCACCCATCTCGCCTTTTACGCCGGCTGGCCGGCGGCGATGACCGGAGCCCTCGTCGCCAAGGACGTGTTCGACAAGAAGTAACCAAAGTCGGCGCCAGCAAACCAGCACGGAGACGCGAGATGAAGGTCGGATTTATCGGGCTCGGCATGATGGGTTCGGGGATGGCCGCAAATCTGCAAAAGGCCGGACACGAGCTGATCGTCCACGATCTGCGCCGGACTGCGGCCGAGCCCTACCTCGCCGCTGGCGCCACATGGGCCGATCATCCGCGCGCCGTCGCCGAGGCCGCCGAAATCGTCTTCACCTCCCTCCCCGGCCCGCCCGAAGTCGAAGCGGTGGCGCTTGGCGACAACGGATTGTTGAGCGGGATGAGCCGCGGCAAGGCTTATTTCGATCTGTCGACCAACTCGCCGACGGTTGTGCGCAAGATCAATGCGGCCTTTGCCGAGCGTGACGTCTATATGCTCGACTCGCCGGTCAGCGGCGGACCACGCGGCGCTCGGACCGGCAAATTGGCGCTGTGGGTCGGCGGCGATGAACAGATCTTCAACCGCTACAAGACGGTGCTCGACGCGATGGGTGATAAGGCCCGCTATGTCGGGCCCATAGGCGCCGGCTCAATTGCGAAGCTCGTCCATAATGGTGCGGGTTATTGCATCCAAACCGCGCTTGCCGAGATGTTCACGGTCGGGGTCAAGGCCGGGGTCGAGCCGCTGGCGCTGTGGGAGGCCGTGCGCGACGGCGCTACCGGCCGGCGGCGCACGTTCGACGGACTGATCGATCAGTTTCTGCCCGGCACCTACGACCCCGCGGCCTTTGCATTGCGCCTCGCGCACAAGGACGTGACGCTTGCCACCCAGCTCGGCCGCGACTTCAACGTGCCGATGCGGATCGCCAATCTGGCATTGGCGGAGTTGTCGGAAGCGCTCAATCGCGGTTGGGGCAACCGCGACTCGCGCTCGCCAATGTTGTTGCAACAGGAGCGTGCCGGTGTCGAGATCCGTGTCGATCCAAAGCGGATCCAAGAGGTGCTCGACCGCGACCCGCCGTCATAGGACGACCCCAAGCACGGGTAAAATCCACCCGAGTCCGCCTGTGTCAAAAAAGGGATACGCGGGCGGACCAGGGGGCGCCCTCGTTACCGGCCGATGAACTTTGGCGGGCGCTTTTCGCGGAAAGCAGCGACCCCTTCGGCATTGTCTTCGGTCATGTGCAATTGCGGCTGCACCAGGCTTTCGATCTCGAGATAATCGTCGAGGCTCGGGCCGGCCGCCGCGTGGAACAATTTTTTTGCGAGACCGAGCGCAAAGGTCGGCGCCTCGGCGAGATCGCTTGCCAGCTCCTGCACTCTCGCCATCAGCCGGTCGTCTTCGACGACCTCATTGACGAGGCCCAATGCCAGCGCCTCTTCAGCCTCGACAAAGCGCGCCGTATAGACGAGCTCCTTGGCTTTCGCCATGCCGAGCCGGCGGGTTAGAAACCAGATTGCCCCACCGTCCGGGGCCAGCCCGATGCGGCGGAAGATCTGCGAAAACCGCGCCGTCGTCGAAGCGACGACGAGGTCACAGGCGAGCGCAATGCTCCAGCCGATGCCAACCGCAGGACCGCGCACGGCGGCAATCGTGGGCTTTTCGATCGCGTGGAGAGCGCGGATAAAGGTGTGACCGCCCTGTTGCAGCCGCTGACGGCCGGCGCGCAGATCGTGCTGCTGGCCAGCCATACGGTCGACATCGGCGCCCGAGCAAAACCCTCTGCCCGCCCCGGTCACGATCACCACCCGAACCGCATCGTCATAACGCAAACGGGCAAAGTGATCGCACAAGCTCTGGCGCATGTCGGCGCTGAGCGCATTCAATTTCTCCGGGCGATTGAGCACAACTGTTGCGATGGCGCCCTCGACCGTTAGATCAACCGACATTTCGTCCTCCCTATAAAGATGCCGGTAAATTATACAATCTCGGTCCGAGGCTCCAACCTGCGAGGCCCTCGATCGGTGGGCGCCCCTCCGACGATTTGACAGATTTGCACCGGCGGGATCGAACGGGGCAAATTGCCACCGATATAGAGGCGGGTGGGCTGCAGCAGCAGGAGGAGGATGGAATGGCCGAGGACAACCAGCCGCAAACCATTGAGGGCAGCAAGCCGCGTCTCGTGGGTATAAACCATGTCGCGCTCGAGGTCGGCGACATCGACGAAGCGTTAGCCTTTTACAGCAAAATCTTTGATTTCAACCTGCGCGCCAAACGGCCGGGCAACGCGTTCATCGAGCTCGGCGACCAGTTTATCAACCTCATGCAAAACAGCGGCGGCGGCCGCGACCAGCGACGGCATTTCGGCCTTGTCGTTGACGATCGCTCGCGGGTGCGGGCGCTGGTCGAGGCAGCCGGGGGCGAATTGTTGCCGGGGCCGTTTCTCGATTTTCTCGATCCATGGGGCAACCGCGTCGAAGTCGTCGAATACCGCGATATCCAATTCACCAAGGCGCCGCACATCATGAATGCTATGGGTTTCGATCAGGTGAAGAGCGAGAAGGCGTTGCACGAACTTGGCGAGAAAGGCATGGCGCCCTGACCGACCGGTTTCGGTCGCTGGAGAGCCGCCATGGATCTGTCGCTGGTGAGCGCTGGGCGCTCTCCGCCAAGTGACGTAAACGTTGTCGTCGAAATCCCGCTCGGCGGGCCACCGATCAAATACGAGCTCGACAAGGTGTCGGGCGCGTTGATGGTCGACCGCTTCCTCAACACCGCGATGTTCTATCCCGGCAATTACGGCTTTGTGCCGCACACCTTGGCGGAAGACGGCGACCCGCTTGACGTGCTGATCGTCGGGACCGCCGCCGTCGTTCCAGGCGCCGTCGTTCGCTGTCGGCCGATTGGTGCGCTGATCATGGAGGACGAGAAGGGGCCGGACGAGAAGATCGTCGCCGTGCCGGTTGATGAACTGCATCCATACTCGATCGATATCCGGTCGCACCGGGACCTGGCCCCCGCCTTGCGCAGCCAAATCGCACATTTCTTTCGGCATTATAAGGATCTCGAAGCGGGCAAGTGGGTCACGATCGGCGATTGGGTCGACGCCGAGGGTGCGGCGGCGTTGATCATGGCGGCAATCGCGCGCGCCGGCGGCTGAATCTTTTGGCCTGAGTGCCATTCCGGTTTAGCATTCCTGCCTCAACTGCGGAGGAGGTCGGGGGAATGGCCAAGGGTCTGTTGATCGCCGCATTCGATTTTTCGAGTGTCGCCGAAGACGAATTCAACGACTGGTACGATCTCGAACATATCCCGGAACGCCAGCGCGTTCCCGGGTTTCTGACATTGCAGCGCTGGATCGGCGCCGAGGATTCCCAACAATCGGTGGCGACTTACGATCTCGAAAGTCTCGCGGTCCTCGCAAGCCCGGCCTATCGGGCGATTGGTGGCGATAACCTGTCGCCATGGTCGAAACGCGTAACGGCAAAATGCCGTCGATTGCTGCCGCGCTTTGAGGGCGAACAGATCCTGCCGGGCAACGCGATAGCACCCGAGAATGCCAGCGGATTATTGCTGGTGGCGATGACGCCGGCGGCGCAGCACGAGACCGAATTCAACGCCTGGTACGATACCGAGCACATTCCGGCGCTGGCGCGGGTGCCCGGTGTGCTCAGCGCCCGCCGCTTCCGCGCGAGCGGCCATCCGAAATATGTGGCGCTTTATCACCTAAGCTCACCCGATGTCGTATCGGGCCCCGACTGGAAGCGCGCCAGCGAGTCGACACCGATGCCGGCGCATATCCGGCCGGACATCACCGATCGTGCACGGCTGATCTGCCGCGCTTACCATCGGCGTGCCTGAAACTCGTGTCGCCAAATTGCGTAGGGCTTTAGCCAGACCACAAGATTGAAGGCCTGCCAGGGCTGACCCGCGCCGCTTCACGCGCGGTCAGCGATGTGCCGGCAGTTGCGGTCCCCGTGCCTGCTTTGGCAAGCGCCAGCGGGAGACCTGACATACGATCAGGGAGCAGCAGCATGCGCTATGAGCTGTATTATTGGAGCGGAATCCAGGGTCGGGGCGAGTTCGTGCGGCTGGCCCTCGAGGAGGCTGGGGCCGATTATGCTGATGTCGCCCGCCAGCCGGGCGGCGAGGCCGAGATGATGCGGCTGATGCAGAGCGATGCCGCCGTCCACCCATCGTTTGCCCCGCCGTTTCTTAAAGCTGGTGATTTGGTCATCGGTCAGACCGCGAACATCCTGCTTTATCTGGGCGAGCAGCTCGGGCTGGCGCCACGGGACGAGGCTGGGCGCCTGTGGGCGCATCAACTGCAATTGACGATCGCAGACTGTGTTGACGAAACCCACGACACCCATCACCCGATCGCCAGCAGCCTTTATTACGAGGACCAGCGCGCCGAGGCCCGCGCCCGTTCGGCGGATTTTCGCCGCACCCGGATGCCGAAATATCTCGGCTATTTTGAAAAGGTGCTGGCGCGCAACGCATCCGGCAGCGGCCATCTGCTCGGCGCCGACCTCAGCTACCCCGATTTATCGCTGTTTCAGCTCGTAGCCGGGCTGCGCTATGCCTTCCCTGTCCGGATGGCGGCGCTGGCATCGCAATACCCGCGCGTTGCGGCGCTGCATGACCAAGTTGCGGCACGACCGCGGATCGACGCCTATCTCGCTTCCGATCGCCGGCTGCGGTTCAACGAGCACGGCATCTTCCGGCATTACCCCGAGCTCGACGGTACGGATTAATTAGGCGGTTTGGGCTTAGCCAAGCTTGGCGCGCAGTCCATCGAGCACGCCCGGTCTGGGTCGAACCTCGCCGCTCGATCTCGGCGAACAGCCGGAAGGAAGCGGCGCCTCTCTCAGAGATGGGCTCAAGCGACGCGTGGCTGACATTCCAAACGATGCGATACCTCGAATTTGCGGGCGCTGCGCACCGCCAAACGGACTGGTATTCATCTCAGATCAGTTAAAGAAACGCGCAGGCCGGAAATCGGCGAGTTCGGCCCTTTGCCGTCCACTTACGATCTCGTCGGCCACCGCCGCTCCGAGAAACGGCGACATCGTCACGCCGCTATGGGTGATCGCGATGTAATACCCGGAAACCCGCGGCATCGGTCCGACCGCGGAGAAATGGTCGGCGGGCATCGGCCGGAGTGCGATGCGCACCGCCTCCGGCTCGACCTCGCCGATCGAGGGTAGCAGCTGTCGGGAGCGCCGCACCCAATCGCGCGCTTCCGGCATCGATGGGCTGAGCCGCGTGTCGAAGCTCAACGTGGTGTTCGCTATCAGCATCAGACGCCCGGCACCATCGGGGCGCAGGTCAATGGCCGGGGTACGGACGACACGGCTCAAGCTGGCGGCGACAGGCGGCGTGAACACCAGGAACCCCACGGTCGGTGCGAGCGGCAAGTGCAGACCGGCGTCCCGGGTTACCTCATTGGTCCAGCGACCGGCACAGTTCACGACGATGTCGGCCTCGTATTGCGCGCTATCGGCGACGCGGACGCCGGTCACCCGATCGCCGGCCATGATCAGGTCAATGACCCGGGCGCCGCAGACGACTTTCGCGCCATGGCGGCGCCGCGCGGCGGACAACATGGCATGCGCGTAGACGACCGGGTCGAGCCAACCCTCCTCCGGGAAAAACGCCACCGGCGCGTCGCCGATCGTCGCCGGATCGATGTCGGGCTCCAATTCCTGCACTTGGTGCAGCGTGATCCACTCTGCAGCATAGCCCCAGGATCGCAGCTGCTCGATGTTTCGGCGCTGCGCCGCGCGATCGGGTTCGGCGACCCATTCCAGACTGCCGCCCCCATGCCACCACGGCGTGGCGCCGAACTCGTCGGCCAATGCCACATGCGCCTTCATGCCGGCGACATTCAGATCGTGGTAGGACTTCGGCGGCTTTTTGTGCGCGTTGGTCCAGGCGAAGCTGATGCCGGAGGTGCCGCCGCCAATTCGCGTCGTTTCCAGCACCGTAACAGCGGCACCGGCTTGAGCCAGCCGATACGCGATGGAGGCTCCAATTACACCCGCACCGATCACGATCGTCTTAATCATTGATGCCTCCCGTAGTTCGGCCGTTAAATTCGATCCCTTTCCGGCTTTCTCGCTTAGTCAGTGACAATCTTCTAATCTTGGAGGACACTACTCAATGCTGATCGTCGACGCACAGATCCATCTTTGGGAAAAGGGCACACCGTCCGCGCACCATCGTCAGGAACCCTATTCGGCCGAGCAGGCAATAGCGGGCATGGATGCCGCCGACGTTGACCGGGCGCTGATCCATCCGGTGCTGTGGGATCCGGACTCGAACGAGCTGGCGGTCGAAGCGGTGCGCAAATACCCCGACCGCTTTGCCATTATGGGCTGGTTCTATCTCGACGACCCGAACGGCCGCGACCTCGTCGCGCACTGGAAGCAGCGGCCGGGCATGCTTGGCCTGCGCTTTTATACCAGCGAGCGGCACCCGCAAGCCTGGTTCACCGACGGCACGCTCGACTGGCTATGGCCCGCCGCCGAGCGCGCCGGGGTTCCGATCGCACTCGGCGCGGCGATGTTCCTGCCGACGGTCGGCAGGATCGCCGAACGCCACTCCGGCCTGAAATTGATCGTCGATCACATGGGCGTGCCCCGCGCCAGCAAGGGCGAGGCGGCTTATCGGTTCCAGCCGGAATTGCTGGCTTTGGCCAAATACCCGAACGTCGCGGTCAAGGCGACCGGGCAGGCCGGCTACGCCGAGGACGAATACCCGTTTCGCAGCCTGCATCCGCATCTCAAACGCTGTTTCGACGCATTCGGTCCCGAGCGGATGTTCTGGGGCACGGATATCACCCGGATGCCATGCTCGTGGCGGCAATGCGTCACCTTGTTCACCGAGGAATTGCCGTGGCTCAAGGGCCGCGATCTCGACCTCGTTATGGGCGAGGCCCTGTGCAACTGGATCGGCTGGCCGCTTCCCGCCGGCGCCGGAAGCTGACGCCATGGGCGCGGCAATAAGTTGGGATTGCAGAGGCCAAAACTCGCCTCATTTTCGCCGTTGCCTACACGCGGGAAAGCTCGGTCGCAGTGTAGAGCGGTCACAATGTTCCACGCGGCGCGGCCCTTCAACATTAGATCCATTGTCGCGAAGAGGCGGGCGACATGGAAAGGCTCGTAATAGGTTGTGGAGCAGGTCACTCCGGCCCGAGCCGCCGCGTCACCATCCCCATTGTCATGAGGACGGTCGATGGGTCCATCTTCACCGCGCGCACACCCGCGATAGCTTCGGCATGTTGGCCCGTATAGAGATCGGGAAGCGCCAGACGATCATCAAAAAACGCCATTGCGCTGGTAATATTCCGGCGTCAGAAAATCCAGCATTGTCGATGGATGGCGCCACGATCCCGGCAGATTTGAGCAGTTTGCGCCTGCATAAAGGCGACCAGCATCATCATGCGGTTCTGGAAAGGCATCGGAGCAGTCCCTGATCTATCGGCCGCACGTAGTAGTATGAGTAGATTGCACAGACATGCGGTGACCGCCAGTGCCTGGGATACCCAGTTTGAACCCGGTCAGTCGGTAATCGTCACCGTCAACTTCCCTATCAAACAGACGCGGACAGAGAAATGGCTGCCGCAAGCTGCTTGCTCCGAGGCCGGGGGCCAGCTATTAGCCAAGCTTCCCCACGGCGCTACGCCGGGCCGTGATCGATGCCAGGATCTCGGCCTGTAGCCGCTATCGCCAACCGGCCCAGGTAATGCGCCCAACCTCTGTCGTGGCTGGCGCACTGTGCCGCGTTCGGAAGACCGCTATGGGTCATGCGCAGCAAGGTGCCGCCATCCCGGTCGACCAGGTCGATCTCAACCAGGCTCGATCCCGGCGGCACCTCCTCGCTTCCCTCCCAGCCGAAGCTATAGGCGAGACGGTGGACCGGCACGACTTCCCGGAACTCTCCGCGCGCCACATGGGCGCCGACGCTTTTGACGAGATAGACCCCGCCTGGATGTGCCTCGGTCGTCACCTCGGAGCCCATCCAGCTCAAGATCTTTTCCGGATCGGTCAGGAAAGCGAAAACAGTAGCAGGCGGGGCCGCGATTTGGATTTCGCGCCGGACCAAGAGCGGTTCAGTCATCGATGCCTCATTGTCGAGTTGCGCGGATGGCCGGCGCTGAAGCCGGCTCCTTTCCGGGCAAAATATCCAACATGTTACCGTTATTCCCGCGAGCGGCCTCTGGAGCAACCTGGGTTCGCTATTTGTTCTATACCAACTTCGCGCATTCCGCCACCACGAATTGCGTCACCCGACACAGAGGGAGAAGCCTTTCCCACGAAAGCGGAAACCCAGGGCGGCGGGCCACGATGATTGCCCCTGGACCCTCGCTTTTTTGCGGGGATAACGATAACCCGTCGGCGCTTTTTGCGCCGGAAGGTAGGCTCGTGACAAGGATGGTATGTCAACCCCATGTTCGCGTCATGCGTCTCTCTTCGACCCTTGCCTGGCTCGTCGATGCGGCGGCCGAGAGCGCGGGCGCCGACCGGCTGCTGGCAGAATTCGGTGCGCGTCTGGTCGAGGATGGCCTGCCGCTCGCGGGCGGCGCGCTGACGCTCGAAGTCCCGCACCCGCTCATTGCCAGACGCACCTGGCTGTGGCTCACCGAGAGCGGAGAGGTCATTGAGGCTGTAGGGTTCGCCCCAGGTGGACCCGCGGCAGCGCTGGAAGCAAGTCCGCCCAACGATGCCGGCCGGCGCTGGCTCGCCGGAATCGGGGCGGGCGTCGTGCATGAGGACGTGATAGGGGCAAGGCGAGATGGGCCTTCGCTCGGCTGGATCGGGCCGCGTCCGTTCACGCTTGATGAGACCAATCAACTGCGTCAGGCTGCGCGCTTCGCAGCCGCGCCTCTTGCCGTCCTCGCCGCGCGCGCGACATTGACGGCGACGCTGGAAGCCTATCTCGGCCGGCGCAGCGCGGTACGGGTGCTGGCGGCTCCTTTGCGGCGCGATATCGGCGAGACCATCCAGGCAGCGCTGCTCTATGCCGATCTGCGCGGCTTCACGGCGCTATCCGAAAGCAATCCTCCCACCGCGGTCATCTCAGCTCTCAACGCGTGGTTCGATCGCATCGCCGGCGCGGTTCACGCCTTCGGCGGCGAGGTGCTGAAATTCATCGGCGACGGCTTATTGGCGATCTTTCCGGTCACCGGAGGGCCGCCGCGCGACGCCTGTGGTGCTGCCCTCCGCGCGGTGTCCGCCGCCCGGGCCGGGATGGCGCATCTCGACAAGGAGCGACGCCGGCAAGGGCTGCCGCCTCTGCCCTTCGGCGCCGCCCTGCATCTCGGCGAGATGCTGTGGGGCAATATCGGCGCCGCCGATCGCCTGGATTTCACGGCGATCGGCCGCGCCGTCAATCTGGTAAGCCGGTTGTCAGGGCTATGCCGGCCGCTCGGGAAGGCGGTGCTCATATCAGGCGCGTTTGCCGCTGAGACCGATGCGCCGCTGATCGCGCTCGGCACGCATGCACTCCGCGGCATCGCATCCCCCTGCGCGGTTTTTACGTCGCCCGAGAATTGAGCCGGATTTCCAGCATCGAGCCCCCTCCGTTGATGAAATTGTTCGGCGAATTGCGCCTCGATCGCTCGATTCGATGCCTCGGCGTACCCCAGCTTACCCTGGAGTTAGCGTGCTATCTCTGCTACCCGTTTATTTAGCACTGCGTGCCGATGCTGGTGGCAATATATCTCTCCTCCGGGCTCACCAGCTGTCCTGGGCAGTCGACCCGGTGTGGGCGAGTGCCGATTGTGATCGGTTTAGGTATCTTAGGGGTGACCGATAAACAAGAGGTGGAGGCGATGCGCTGGCTGATTCTCGGAGCCGCATTGTCGGCCGTGGCTGCGCCGGTGGCTGCCGCGGAATTCATGCTGTCTTCGACTGAGGTCAAGAGCGGCAGTCCGATGGGCATCGCTCAGGTTTTCACTGTCTGCAAGGGGCAAAACATCTCGCCGGCGCTCTCTTGGTCGGGCGAGCCGACCGGCACGCAAAGCTTCGCGGTGACGATGTACGATCCCGATGCGCGGGCGGGTGATGGCTGGTGGCATTGGCTGGTGTTCAATATCCCGGCGACAGTGCATAGCTTAGCGGCCGGTGCCGGCAGCGACGGCTCAAAGGATTTACCCCCGGGCGCGGGGCAAGGGCGCAATGATTTCGGGCTTTCGCAATACAGCGGTCCGTGCCCGCCAGTCGGCGACCACGCGCACCACTACGAGATCACCGTATACGCGGTAAAAGTCGCTCAATTGCCGCTGGGCAACACCGCATCAGGTGCCGCGGTCAGCTCCCAGCTGCGTGCCAACACACTGGCCACGGCTAAGATCGTCGGACGCTACGAGCGATCGCACTGACGGCGGCCCGATCGGCCGAATCTTAGCCGTCAACCAGCGGGATCACGTCAGTGGCGAACCATTGCAGGCGCTCGATGCTCTCTGCAATGGACTGGCCACGGAAGTCGAAGATCAGCTCGTGCACGCCGATCGCCGTGAAATTTTGAATGTCTCCGGCGATGTCTTCCGGCTCGCCAGAGAAGGGCCGGCGGGACCCGTCGGGCAGTGGAAGGTCGGCGTCGTAGAGCGGCGCCTTGTAGGAGATCGTCAGCGCCGAGAAATCGCGCCCCTCGGCCTCGGTCAGCTGCTTCAGTGTCTCCAGATGCACGCGCATCTCCTGCGGCGGCAACGGCGAGGCGGCGACAGCGCCGACAGGGTGCCAGCCATCGCCATACCGGGCCGTGCGTCGCAGCGCGGCATGGGAATGCCCGCCAATCCAGATTGGCGGGTGCGGCTTCTGCAAGGGCAAGGGTTCGCACCGGATATCAGCGTATCGATAGAAGCGGCCATTGAAGCTGGCGGGCGACTGGGACCAGAGTTGGTTGAAGATCGTGATCCATTCATCGGTCACCGCGCCGCGCATATTGAAGGCGGGACTGTTCAGCGCTTCGAATTCTTCCTTCAGCCAGCCGGCGCCGACGCCTAATGTGAGCCGTCCGCCGGACAAGACATCCAGTGAGGCCACCATCTTCGCGGTCAGCACCGGATTGCGATAGGGCAATACCAGCACGGAGGTGACGAGCCGCAGCCGCTCCGTTGCACCGGCAACTACCCCGAGGATCGAGAACGTCTCTAGCGCATCGCCCACGCCCGGGTGCTTGCCATCCACCGTGTATGGGTACGCGGACTGACTCTCGACCGGGAAGACAATATGGTCCGCGATCATCGCCGAGTGCAAGCCTAGCCGCTCGCCTTCGCGCGCCAGGGCGAGAATGCCGTCGCGCGTAGCGGCCGGGCCGCGGGTCGGGAGATAAAAGCCGTAGCGCATTCGAGTGGTCCCTTATATGACCGCTCCCCCACTCGGCCGATGAACACGCTATGGCGCTAAGAACGGTCGGGTTGCGGTTATTTCGTCGATCAGTGCACAGCCCTCAATCCGGCAACGGGAATGTGCGCGGAACCTCGACGCCGCACGCTCAGCATCCGGCGCGCATCCTCCAGGCGGTCCGCGCTGAGATAGGCCTTTAACAGCGTGAACTCGACGAGGTCGAGCTGGGCGCGGCTGCCGCCGATGCGTTCCAGTTCGCCGGCAATCGGTTCGAGCGCGTCGATCGCGGCGGCGAAATCTTGCCGTTCGAACGCAGCGAAGGCGCGCGACACCGCCGGAACGAGAGGGCCGGATGGATAACGACCGTCGCACGCCAGCTCGTCCATTTGCCATGTGCGCTCCTTCAGCGTCATGTCACTGCCGGCCACGACCAGCGCGAGCGCGATGTGCATGTCGGAAAAGGCCACGCCGGCGCGCGGAAATGCGCTGTCCGCCAAGTCGTGCATCACGCGCCATGCGTCGACGTCACGCGGATACCCGGCGAGCTCCCAGCGCCACAGAAAGGAAACCCCGTCGTTTGCCCTCCCGCGCGGCGGCCCGCTATGGACATCGGGGGCGAAGGACTCCCGGAACAGCCGAAACGCCGCCGCGGCATCGCCCGCCTCGAGGTGGCCGAGCGCGAGATGCCAACTCAGATGGCTATAGAGCGAGCCGTTACGCGGATAGGTAGAGAGCCAAGACGCCAAAAAGGTACACGCCGCCTCCGCATCGCCTTCCTCGTAGCACAGGTGCGCAAAGGCATGCGCTGCCCAGGGGTTCTTAGGGTTTTGGGCGAGGGATCGTTCGATCTTTGGGCGAGCGGCATCTCGCTGCCCATTCTCCGAGAGCGCCATCCCATGATGGGCTGTGAACCACCAATCGTCGCCGTAACTTGGGGCAAGCCTGTCCAGCAGGTCCAGCAGCGCGCGTTTCTGCCCGGCGCGGCCGGAATTGCCGATCAGGCCGTTGGTGAATGCAGTGGTGGCGAGGACCACGGCATCGCGCGGCCAGCTGTCAAGGTGCGCGTATACTGCGGAAAGTGCAGCTTCGGCGTCCCCCGCCAAAAGCAAGCCGAAAAATGCGATATGGCTGGCTTCCCGCACAGACAGACTAGCGGTTAGGGAATTGGCCGCCGTCATTGACGCGCGTGCCGCCGCTGCGTCCCCGCGTTCCAGCAGCGCATACGCCTTGCGGCATGGGCGAGGGCAAAGCCGGGATCTGCGGCAATGGCGCGATCGAATGCCTCGATCGCGCCGGGGTACATCGTCAGCTTCGCTTCACAGCCCTCGACGTAGGCGTCCCGCGCCGCAGATGACGTTGTGGACAAAGGGAGTCCGTATCTATTCGTCAGCATGATGGTCCTCATAGCGGAATTCGGCGTAAACGATACGGTCTGCTTTGGCGCAGGTGGAAGAGATGCGTTGATGTTGTTGCCGCCACCCAGGCGGTATCGCCGCGTTAGCTGCAGGTCCGCAATGGGTCCGAGAGCATGCATCGAACCAATTGTTCATCCATTCATCCTTTGCCGAGCTCGGTCCGATGCACGGCCACCGCTTCCGGCTTGAAACCGAGCGCAGGCTCGTGCAATTGAGGACCGCATCTCTGTCGGGGCGGTCTATAAGGCGCTGAAGCGGCTCGCAGTGAGGAACTCTGCGGGATTCAGCCGCGAATGTGAGGGAAACCGGCCTACCCGTCAGCTCTGTGAGACGACCGAGGAGGGGCGCCGCAGCGCCCTTAAAATGCGCCGTGGCCTGCGACAGCCGAGCTGAACCGTGAAATCCAGCCGTTGGACAATCATGAACCGGTACATGATGCTTGTTGGGCGAACAGCCGGCCGCGGCGCATTCAAGGGCGCTGCGCTCATCGGCGCTTTCGGCATTATCGGCGCGGCTTGGTGGTGGGACGCGTCCCTTCTCACGGCGGCGGCTGACGAAAATCTTCGGCTCATCAAAATTGCTACTGGCGCGTTACCGTTCGACTGGGGGAGCAAGGTCGAAAGCGCTCTGCGCATCTTCGGAGCCGATCGTGCCCTCTTGCTCATCGAGGCCATCGCAATCGCCAAAGTCATCATGCTTGGCATCGCTTCCCCTTTTCGCCGCCGGCCCTAAAGGCAATTGGCACATGTTGACTTGGCCGGCACTCGCAGGGATGCGGATGATCTACAGCCGGCAGCGCGGGCGTCGTTAGGCCATCCGACTACCCGCACCCGGTAGGCTGGCGCAATCCGGTTGGCTGGCGAGAAGCGCCTATATGACGGTAGCTCTCGACCTCTCACCACACCTTTACCTCGTGAGGGCAAGAGCTCGGCGGACGGTTAAAACCGTTGCGCTCTCGTCAGCCTCGACCATTCCGCAAAAACTTGCCAGGCAAGGTTCCGGTAGGCTCGCCGTCTTCAAAGGTGATTGCGCCGTTGACCAGAATCCAGTTGTATCCTCTGGCCTTCTGGATCCGCCGCCACTCGCCTCCAGGCAGGTCCTCGGCCACTTCCGAGGGCAAGATTTCCAGCTTTTCGAGGTCATAGACCACGATATCCGCCGGGGCCTGCTCGCGTATCGCGCCACGGTCTTTAAAGCCGCCGAGATGGGCCGGAAGATAGCTCAACTTGTAATGCGCATCTTCCAAGCTCACCGTCTTCTCGTCGCGGACGAGCCAAGTCAACAGATCCGTCGGATAGATCCCGGCGGTGAGGAACTTGACGTGGGCCCCGCCATCCGAGAGCCCGGCTACGACGACGTTGGAACCGACGACCTCGGTGGTGAATTGGGCCGTATCCCGCCCCTGCGTCGGAGCATAAAACTCGGTGGCCAGGTCGTCCTCGACTACCATGTCGAGCAAGGCGTCGATAACGTGCTTGCCCTGCGCATCGGCGATCTGCTGGACGGTTTGCCCGGTCCGCACCGAGTTGGCGGTTTTCGCGTCCGGCAACAGTGCGATCAGGCGTCCATCCCTCACATTCACCACATACGACTTCATCCGGAGCCCCCCGGCGGTGAGGCACTTCCCGCCGTCCTTGTCGTACTGGTAGCCATGATTGTGACAGACGAATACGGTGCCGCCGTCGTCTTGCACGGTGCCGCCCTGATGCGGACACACCCTTGACAACAGCTTGTAGCCGTCCCGCGTTTTGATCAGGAAATAAGAAGCGCCAGCAATCTCGACCGGGGCGGGAAGGGTCGGATAGTCTGCTTCCGCGCCGATATCGATCTTCACGTTTCGGCTTTGCACGATCAGACTGCCAACCGAACGCGCGACCACGGTGGTTGGCCGGATCCCAGCGTCCCATTCCTCTTTGAGGCGGTGACGCATCTCCGGGTCTTGCATCTTGGCCTTGCGTTCGTTCTTCGTCCCCAACGTCACGTCCCGCCAAGCCTCGGTGTCATCGAACAGGTTCCAGTCGACAAAGGTCATCTCAAACCCGCCGCGCCGGGTGACACCCTGGCCGTAGACCCGCAGCCCCCGCTCCGCACAACTTTCCAACCAGCGAATCCGCTCGCGATGCATTTCGGGGTGCACCGCATTCGGCACGACGGCTTGGTACAGGATTGGCCGTTTCGCCACTGCGGCGATTTTCTCGAAGAACCGCTTGGTTTCTTCTGCCAGCGGACGTCCTTCTTCACCGGTCTCCTGATATGCCAGCTCAATGAAGCCTTCGTCGCGGTCGGCCAATACCTTGGCGAAGGTCAGGATTTCATGTTCCGAGAGCAGATCGGTGACCATCGGGGTCCCGTCATAATCCCGTTGGATGGATTTCGGGCCCAAAACCTGGGCTGACCAGCCGCACGCCCCGGCATCCATTGCCTCGTTGATCAACCGGCACATTTCCTGGAGTTCCGCCTCGGTCGGCCGCCGCTTCTTGGCTTCCTCCCAGCCCATCACCCACGCATAGAGCGGGGTCAGAGGTACGTAGGTCAGGCAATTGACGCCCTTGGGCGTCCGGGTCAGAGCCTCGATGAAATCGGGGAACGTCAGCCAATTCCACGGCATGCCGGCTTTCATGGCCTCATAGGGGATCGCCTCGTTGCGGGTCATGCCGAGCATCGCCCGATCGCGATCTTCAACTCGCGACGGGGCGAACCCGAACCCGCAATTACCCAGGGCCACTGAGGTCACCCCGTGCCACCCGGAGAGCGTGCAGTACGGATCCCAGAAGATCTGCGCGTCATAATGCGTGTGCAGATCGACAAAGCCGGGTGCCACAATGCGACCCGCAGCATCCAGAATACGGTCGGCGGTCTTTCCTTTTAAACCGCCGATCTGGGCGATTTTGCCATCCTTGATCGCAATATCGCTCACATAACGGGGCGTGCGTGTTCCATCAACGATCGTGCCGCCTTGAATGATAATGTCGTAATCTGCCATTGGTGCCTCCGTCGTAAAGATGGTTGAACCGCGACCCTGGGATCAGGGAAAGAGGTGCAACCCGAAAAAACCACACGAGTGCCTCATGCCATATCGCCCGCGCTGACGCTTGTGCGGAAGGCCCCATATATGGAAGCGCTTTGAACCGACATCCCCCGGATTTCGGAACCTCATGGAAGCAGGATCGCCCTATCCAGCCTCTTGGACAAGGGTAAATCGCCCCCTCCAGAGCAGGCGGTTAAACCCGGACAAAAGATGTTCGCCAGATACCGGATCTGCCGTGCGGTTGCAGCCGGAGCGCGGGCACGGTCGGGCCAATCTGCACGGCCCTTCAGAATGTGCGTGCCGCGGTCGCAATCGCCGACCGCGTCTATGTGCTTGACGACGGCCGCATCGTCTATTCGGGCGCCGCCGCCGGGTTTGCCCAGGACGAGGAGCGCGTCAGAGCCCTTGCCGGCGCCAGCGCCGAAACCTGGTCGCAGGCCGAATTCAGTTAGCCCAAGCGCCGGTTATGGGCGCGGTTTGCGGCTGGGATCCTGACCAATCACGCATGAACGTCATTCCGGTTACAATCAACCTCAGACCAGCCGTTCGAAACACTTCATCGTTTTTCACCGACGGCCAAAAGGAGAGAGACATGCCGTTCATCGCGTCGAATGGCCTCACCGAGGCGGACACCAGCAAAACCATCGCGGCCGGCGGCCTGACAGTGCACTACCACGATTTAGGCGAGGGCGAGCCGGTGCTGTTCCTCCACTCCTATGGCCCCGGCACCACCGCCTGGATCACGTTTCACAAAACGGTCGGCGCGCTGTCAACGCACTTCCGCTGCATCCTAATGGACCTGCCGAACTTTTCGAAGACGGGACCGATCGTCTATCGCGAGGGGGTACACGCCCTACAGGCGCGGACCGCGGTCGCCTTGCTCGACGCGCTCGGTATCGCGCGGGCGCACTGGGTCGGCAACTCGCAGGGCGGGCAGTCGGCGATGGTGGGGGCGATCACTTACCCTGAGCGGGTCGGCAAGTTCGTCATGGGCGGCTCGCATATCGGAACCGGTGGCGATCGCTATCTGATGGCCAATCGCCCATCGGAGGGCAGCCGCGCCACCCAGCAGGCGATCGCCGATCCGAGCCATGAGAACATCCAGCGCTACCTGCGCGTGCACATCGACGACGAGAGCCTGGTGACCGACGAGCTGGTGGACTACATCCATCAAGCGCACACTTGGTCGCCCGCGTTCATCGAGGCCCGCCGGCAATCGGTCAGTCTGCCGCACGACTACACCCCCGACCTCGCCGGCATCCGAGCACCCGTCCTCTTGATCCATGGGCGCTACGACCGGATGGTGGCCTTCGAGGTCAGCATCGCGATCCTCAATCACATTACCGATTCGCGCCTCGTGCTGCTCAACAATTGCGGCCACTGGCCGCCCTTCGAAAAGCCGGCCGAGTGGACTGCCCAGGTTCTCGCTTTTCTGCGGGGGTACTGAGAGGGGCGTTGACAGCGGTATATTCGAGCGCACCGGTCGGGCGCAGCGCAATTCGCCGAGGCCTGCCGAGATTCCGGCGGATTGCGCTTCGCCCACCCGGCCTGCGAGCAGGAGCGGTGCCGACCGAACCGCCATTTGATATGATGCGCTGAAGTCATGAGAAGGAAATCCGAAATGGGCGACAATGAACTGATCGACGAGCTTGATCGCCGGTTTCATTCTGCATCGGAGGAAATTTTTGCCGATCGGATCGCATCTTTGCGCATTGATGATCTGCCATTTACAGATGGCGACGGTCGTCCATTCGGTAGTGTCAAGCACCTGGTTCGCGGCGATGATAAAAGCGGCGCCGCGTTCGATATTTTCAGGCTCGGTTGGTTTGGCGAGAGAGTCTGGGAACTCGTTATTATCGACGGCGCTTATCTCCCGCATATTCACCAGAAGATAAATAGCGAATTTTGTATATTGACTGGCCAAGGACACCTCTCGCGCGATGCCGATTGGTCTCCCTACCAAGCGCAGACCAGGCTCGTCGTCGGAGCGGGCGTGGCTCACGGGTTCATTACCGATCCCGAATTCGGCGCGACCGTGTTTCTTTCCATACAAAGCGAGCCGATCAGAAAAATTTTTATTGACCCGGCGACAAACTCTGAAAAATCAGAAGACGATTTTCTCTATGCTGACGACGCATTCCCGCTTCCCTCCGATCTTCTGGAGATGAGGCAGCGAAATCTAGAAGCGATCAGAGGGCAGATGGTGCAATAGCCATAACCTCGGGATATAACATTAGACCTGTTGCGAAAGTCGCCTGACCTGTTTTCCTGAGCCGGGCATGCCTTTTGTCTCTCGTGGCTCCTTCAGAACGGACCGAAGCCGTCTTCGAGGTTCACAAGGCCCGCGACGATGGATACCTTGGTGTCGTGT
>JAFAOB010000451.1 GCA_019238055.1 Alphaproteobacteria bacterium | reverse complement strand
GGCGTCTATCGCGCGCTGAAGCCCGGTGCACGGTTCGTCGCCGAAATGGGCGGGCATAACAATACCGCCGCGATCATTGTCGCGCTGAGCGCGGTGCTCGGGCGCCGCGGGCGCGACGCGCATCGGCTGAACCCGTGGTATTTTCCGTCGGCCGAGGCCTATCGTGAAAAGCTCGAAGCAGCGGGGTTTATGGTCGACGATATCCGCATCGTCCCGCGGCCGACACCATTGCCGACTGGGCTCGAAGCTTGGCTCGAAACTTTTGCAGAGGATTTCTTCGCGCCTCTTTCGCCGACGGATCGGGTGGCCGCCCGCGGCGAGGTCATGGCATTGTTGCGGCCGGTGCTGATGGACGAACGCGGCACCTGGATCGCCGATTACGTGCGCCTGCGGTTTCGTGCTCGGCGGCCGGGCTGAATGCCGCACGAGGTTCACTGATCTCGACGGTCGCATTCGGGTTGGCGTTCGCTTTTGTCGACGGATTTGCGGCGGTTCGAATTGCTTTCGCGGCTCGATCGCGCTCAGCCGGCATGGGCCCGCCGCGCCCCGCCGGGGGAGCGCGGTTCCTCGCCCGCCGCGGAAGCGAGCGGTAGGAGTGCCGGCACTTGCGCTTCGACATCGGCGATCGCCTCGGCGAGCGTGGTCGCGATCGCGTCGGCCGAGGTGATCGGCAACATCTCGGCCGATGGGGCATTGGTCGCGTCGAGCCCCCAAAAGCCGACAATGATGCGCGCCCGTGGGGCGCGCCGCCGCAATCGGCGCACGATATGGCGGGCGCGTGCAGCGGAAGCAGTGCTGATCAACGACAGACAAACGACTGCTGCATCGCGCAGCGCCACGCGGTGTCCGCCAAGCGCGCCCGCGGAGTCGATTGCAAAAACGTAGGCACGATGACCGCGCGCCCGCAACAGGCTGGCAAGCAGCATCGCCGCCGCCTCGTCGAGTTCGTTGCGCCCGGCCAAGCACACGATGAACCCGCCTTCGGACCCTTTAGCATCACCTTCGTTTATCGGATCTTCAATAACCGAATCGTCGGACAGATTTTCGAGAATTCTGGCAAAACCGTTTTTAACCGCCTCGCGCCGCTCCGGCGGCAAGATCCCGTGGTCGCTGTCGGCCTGGGCCCGCGCCAGCACCGGGAGCGCGACCTGCTCGGCGAACTCGTCGATCGACCGCTCTTTTATAAATTCCTCGGCCTGTTCAGTTGCCTCCTCCGGATCGCCGGCCAACAAGCGTTGATAGAACGACTCGTCGGGCGTCAACACCGGCTCGCTGCCGAGCAGCACGTCAAGAAAATGCAGTTGCGGTACATGCCGCCCGAGAACCAGCAGACAAGCCGTGATCGGCGTCGACAACAACAGCCCGATCGGCCCCCACAACCAGGTCCAGAACACGGCAGCGACGAGAACGGCGACCGAAGACAGTCCCGTCGTGCCGGCATAAAGCCGCGGCTCGACTAAATTTGCGACAATCATTTCGATGCCGATGTACAGCACGGCCGTCCACACCAACAGCGACCAGCCGGGGGCGACAGCAAAGGCGAGAGCCATCGGAAAGGCGGCAGCAATGACGATGCCGAGATATGGAATAAAGCGCAGCAGCAAGGTCAGGATGCCCCACAGTGCTGCATTCGGAATTCCGATGATCGCCAGCCCGATCCCGATCAGCGTTCCCTCGACGGCGTTGACCGCGAGTTGGGAGGCCAAGTAGCGGCTGACCCGCTGCGCCGCTTCATTCATCGCCTCGGTCGTGCGGTGCAGGTCGCCGGCGCCGGCGAGCCTGAGCAGGCGATCGCGCAAGACCTCGCGCTCGAGCAGCATAAAGACGACCAAAACGATGACGAGGCCGGCCATCGCCAATGGCTGCAGCAGGGGGCCGACCACGGTTTCGGCAAGTTGCAGCGGGTTGAGCCCCGGCGACTCGATCTGCACCGGCAACGGTTTAGCCGGTTCAGCCGCGGTGGAGGCCGAGTCCGGGCTAGAGGCAGTCGGCGTTGCCGGGGCGGTTTCGGATCGCTTCCACACCGTCGTTACGTGGCGAAGCTCGGCGGCCCAATGTTGCAGCGGGATCGCTCTCGGCAGGGCGCGCAGCTTCACTTCGATATTGTGCTGGTATTCGGGCAGATGCGGTCCAAGAAGCGAGACCTCCTCAGCAACGACCGCGCCAAAGGCGAAGATCGAGAGAAAGGCCACAACCACTGTCAACCCTACCGCGGTAACACGGCCGGCGCGCAGCCGTCTCAGCAACCGTACTGCTGGCGCCAATAGAAAGCTCAGCAATACCGCCAGCGCGAACGGCACCAGCACTTCGCGGGCAAAATAAAGCGCCGTGACCACCAGTCCCACTGTCAAGAAGGTCAGCATGCCGGTAATGCCGCGCGTTTGCTCTTCGCCGCGTCCACCGCCGGCAACGGCGAGCTGATCTGGCATCTCGAGTTTGTCTCCCGCAACAATTCAGTCCTGCAAGAATATGATCTTGCAACCCTGAGTACTTGAAAGGCAATCAATCACAGCGGCCATTGCAATCGTATCCGTGCGGTCCGCATCGCGGTTAGGCCCATGCCCCGCGAACACTTAATCAACGAGATTGGCTCCAGCCGAGGGATTAGCTTCTAAGAAATTCGCCCTTCAGGCGATGTGAGCTCGTTCCATGTCACGCCGGGCCGGATCGTCGCCACCGAGTGCCGTATTGGCATATATCGTGGAGCAATGACTTGGATCAATGTTGGGGGGAACCGAAGATTGGCGGCGGTGTTTCAGAGGGATGAGTCTGATAAAACCAGGAGTTAACAAATGGATAAGGATCGGATTACTGGCAATGTGAAGAAATTAACCGGCAAGATCAAAGAAGGCGTCGGCCGGATCACCAGCGACCGCAAGACCGAAGCCGAAGGCAGAGCAGAAAACGCGGAAGGCCGCATACAGAATGCAGTCGGCCATACGCGAGACGCGGCGCGTGAGCTTCTCAATAAGAAATAGCACTCGTACCGACTTGGAGGAAATGTAATATGGGCAAAGGCATTCTGTTGTGGCTGATCGGGATTCCGATTCCGATCATCATCTTGTTAGCTATCTTTCACGTAATCTAAGCAATCAGAGTGGAACCTAAACCAACCAGACATTGTTTTCCGCTAACGGAAAGGTTTATAAAGGAGAAGCTGGTGACGAAATCGAATTTGACCGCTGTGGTTGCGGCAATCCTGTTGGCAACCTCGCCTCTCGCTTACGCGCAGTCCGCCGCGGCACCGAACGGAAGCGCCGCTGCCATAAATCCAACCGGAACCCAGATCCAGAACGATCAGATCCGGGCGAGCAAGATGCTCGGCAGCACCGTTTATGACCTCCAGAACCGCGACATCGGATCGGTCAAAGATCTGATCATCGACAAGGATGGCCGGGTCGCGGCCGCAGTCATCGATGTCGGAACGTTTCTCGGAATGGGCGGGAAGTACGTTGCCGTGCCGCTCGACGCAATCAAGACCGATAACAATCGGTTGACCTTGGATATGACCAGGGAGCAGTTGCAGCAGGCCCAGGCTTATAACCTTGCGAACTCGAACACCGGAGCAGGCAGCACGACCTCACCTGTCACCGGCGGGCACCTCGGGTCTGCCAGCGGAACCAGCCGCTGACCCAGCTGGCCTATAATGCGATAAAGGGGCGGGAAGCGGCGGAATTGCCGCGCCCGCCCCCTATTCACGTCTACGATCAGCCACAGGCAGCCTGCCACGATTTGCTCAGCCGGGGGCACTAGGCTATAAGATCGCTCAATTTGGAGGCCGGCAGCATGAAACAAGGAATTCATCCTGATTACCACGAGATTACGATCGTGATGACCGATGGCACAACGTATCAAACTCGTTCGACCTATGGCAAAGCCGGGGATACGTTGCGTCTTGAAATCGATTCAAAATCGCATCCGGCATGGACCGGCGGCCAACAGCGCCTAATCGACACCGGCGGGCAACTTGCGCGCTTTAACAAGCGTTTCCAGGGATTCGGCATCAAGCGGTAATGCGCCGGAACCAACACAGTATTGGGTGCGTACAACGCCCCTTGATCTCGTCCTCATTGGGCTTATCTACAATGACGTGCGATTGCCAAATATGGGATCGCACATTAACTGGATCGGCACTTGGCAAACGCATTGCGGGTGCCGCGCCCATATTGCTCAATGGAGGATGTGGTCATGGACCGTTTCGATTTTTCCCCGCTGTTCCGTTCAACGATCGGCTTTGATCGGCTGACGCGCCTTGTCGATGCGGCGAGCCGCGTTGATAACGCTGCCCTTGCCTATCCGCCCTACAATATCGAGAAAACCGGTGAGGACGCTTACCGCGTGACGATGGCAGTTGCCGGGTTCTCGCCCGATGAAATTGACGTTACCGTGCACCAGAATACGCTATTGGTGACCGGCAAGGCCAAAAAAGAAGAGGACGAAAGCCACTTCCTGCATCGTGGAATCGCGCGCCGCGCCTTCGAGCGCCGCTTCAGCCTCGCTGACCATATCAAGGTCGTCGGCGCCTCTCTCGATAATGGCATGCTGCATGTCGACCTCGTCCGTGAGGTTCCGGAGGAGGCCAAGCCGCGCAAAATCGAGATCGTTCGCGGCCAACCACAGAGCGCACCGCAGGAAGCCGAGCAGAAACAAGCTGCTTAATCGTTGAGCGCAATACGATTAGCCGAAAAACGCCCCGGAAACGGGGGCGTTTGCATGTGAGAAGGCTCGTCTAGTCGTTGGCCTCAATAACCGAGCGCCAGGCCGTCTTTGCGTGGTTCCGAACCACCGATCAAAATCCCGCGTTCGCGATCAATCCAGATCGCTTGGCAGCCGCCGAGCGGTATCGCTTGCTGCTCGATTTGGTGACCGCGGCGGGCCAGATC
>JAFAOB010000433.1 GCA_019238055.1 Alphaproteobacteria bacterium | reverse complement strand
GCTGCGCGCGAGGTTGATCAGTTCAGTTCGTTGCTCGGCAGAACACGACAATGCGACCGCGACCCGGCTCACCCGACACCTCAAATGGTATGCACACCTCAAATATTATACAAAATATCGCATTTCAACGCAATTAAGCACTAGTAACCAACCACAGGACCAGCCCCTCTTCGCAAGGCGAGAACTAGGCTCATATATCGGGACATACTTATCTGATCTTATTGTGTACCCCGGCTCGCCTAGTCGCCGAGAAAGTGCGGTTTCCACAAACCTCTTTCTTGATGGGTCGTAAGATGCGGCTCGATGGTCGAATTGATCAATCATCGCACCCCTTTGCACGGCAACATAATCTTCTAGCCTACTATCCGAATCTTCGGCGTAAACGAATAGTTGCAAATCCGATGAGTTCGAAGTCGAGAAAAAATTTTGTACGACGTCAAGTTTCCAAGGGTTGCCGAGTGGCCCCTTACTGTCATCAATCAGCACCGGAACTCGCCGATAGACGTTCGTCGTGAGCTCTGCATCGGTCTTCGACCGAAAAATCGGACACGTGCGGGTGGTTGGATTTACTAGCGCGATTTCGTCTGCGGTGAGCGCAAACCGACGACGCTCATCCGAAAGCTCCGGAACATTCCTAATGTCGAAGGCAAATACGGGTCGGCTATTGTCTCTGGAGCCGATAGTGAGCGCCGCAAAGCTCCTGCGATCATCCGTTCCGTGAAACCACTGGCGAACCTCGAAGAAGGCTATAAGGGATTTTAGCCTGCACCCTTCAACAAGCTCGCCAAAGTATAGCCGCGAATTGTTGTCTGTGGCAATACTGGTAGGTATCAACATGCCTGCTTGTCCGTCCGCCCGTATCAACTTTAGAAAAGTCTCTGAGAAAAGAGAGTAGGTATTAATTTTACCTTCGGCCGTTAGTGGATAACGTCCACATTCGCGATAAAACTCATTTAAGGCTTCGCCAGATCGTTTTTCGAAGAGAAGCTCAATCCATACAAAGGGATCACTCTCCCGAAGCTGCTCGATGGCTGATTTCCGTGCAGTGCCAACGAGGATTACGATGTCTGGCCTTCGGGATTGGAAGTATTCTGCTTCGGAGAACTGCGAAACGTCCCAGGGCGGATTGCCGAGCATCACGTCGAAGCCGGTACCCTCGGATTGCTGCCCGGTGCGAGGCGTGAAAACTTCGGGAAATTCGAGACGCCAATGGAAGAAGCGGAACCGTTGGGCGAGTTCGTCGACCAGCGCGGCGCGCTGCGGATTGGGACGGCCATTGAGTGTGGCCCAGACATCGGCTGTCGTCGGCGCGGTGCGGGCTCGGCCGTTGCCGCGTGGAGCGAAAAAGGCGGTAGTCCAGGCATCGCAGGCGTGACGCAGGCGGGTCGCAGTTGGGTCCGTCTCGGTCAAGACGCGATATGCCTCGGCCTTTCGCCGCACATCATTGGGCGAGCCGTCGGGCATGTCGGCGATCGTAGCAAAACGCTGCGCCAACACAGCCAGATCGGTCTCGGCCCAGAAGGCAGCGAGCGGCGCCTCACGCTCGCGCTTATTACGCTTGCGCAATTCGGTGCAGACCGCTTTGTCGTCCCCGGTCAGCGGTTTGTAGGCGTTATCCGGGATACCGGCTTTCAGCACATCGAGATCAAAGATGCCGACCAGGCTGTCGCCGCAGCGAATGCGATGGTCGAGAAACGACAATGGTAGACCCGGCGCGTGGCCCTCGATCCATAGCGCCACCTTGCATAGATCGACGGCGAGCGGGTTTTTGTCGACCGCATAAAGGCAATGTCGGATCACGTCGCGCAAGGCAGCGCGATAGGTCTCCGGCGCCGGTTCTGCCTCGCCGCTTCTGACGATCGCGAGTTCGCGTCCGACGTGGCGGGCGGCCGCGAGCAGGAAATGCCCCGAACCCGCCGCCGGGTCGCAGATCGTCAGTGAGAGCAATGCCTCTTCTTTGGCCTCGTTGGTCGGGGCAGAGGCGAGGCGCTTCTGAATAACCGGAACCAGCGCACTTTCGATCAACTCGCGTACCAGTTCGGGCGGCGTGTAATAGGAGCCGGTTTCCTTGCGCTGGCTGCCTGCGCCGAGCGCAAAACGCCACGGCTCGCGGGTCACTTGCGGGTTGTAGTCGAGCAGACCCTCATAGATCGAACCCAATTCCTCGACATCGAGCCCGCCATAGTTGATGCGGCGGGAAACGCCCGTTTTTCGCCTGCCGGCCTTCTCTTCAAAAGTCGAAAGCTGGCGGACCGCGTCGAGCAGGTCACTATTGGCGAGCCGTGTGTCGCGGCCTTCGAGATCGGGCAAGGCCGTGACGCCAAAGAGTTCGCCATTCAGCGCCGACAACGCGAGGTCACCCGCTGCCCGTTCTTCACGGAACAGACGAAAGGTCTCCTTTAGCCCCTCCCAAAGATCACAATAGCCGCCATCGGCGTTGCCGCTGTCGGCGCGGTCGCGCAGCCGACCGATTCCGTACCAACGCAAATACACGTCGTGGCGTGCGGCGGTGCCGACCGAGAGCACAAACAGCAACTGCCGCTCCTCGGCGACCATTAAAAACAGCAGCCGATAGATCAGGTTCAGTAGTTCGCGATAGAACCGTGCTTCATCGATCGCGCCGTACTCTATTTTCGCCCGCAGCGCCGCGTTCTCCGAGTGGCGCAGAAAGCCCGAGCCGAGAGTTTCGAGCGCTGCCTTGACCCCGACGCTTAGGAGCTCGCGGACCCGCCCGCCCTCCTCGATCCCTTGGTGATACCAGGTTTCGGGCAGGCAATCGTTCGGGTTGCCGCCGTCATGTGGCAGCCGTGACCGGTGCAATAGGCGATACGCGAGAGCAAACTCATTGTAGAGATTGCCGTCGAAGATCGCTTCGAGGTCGATTGCGACGTAAGCCGGTTGTGACGAGCGGGCACTATTGCGCAATAGCCGTATTTCGCGACCGTTGGTGACGATCCCCCACAACGCATCGCTTTTGTTTAAATATTCCTGCATGAGCGCATGCGGGCTGCGCCGAGCGTCGCCGCGCTCCTCGAGCTTCTGGTCAAAGGCGACAATATGTATCGGGGTCGCGTTCTCGGCCTCGCCGGTGCGGTGCGAGATCGGATAGCTCTGCCCGCCAATCTGCGCCGCGGCGCGCTGAAAACGCAGTGCATAGCCGAGACGCTCGAACAGCGGAATGACCCAGGACTCTCGCGTCATTGTCACGAGACTTGCGTGTGAGAACTCGCGACGCCGTTTAAAAAACTCCCAGCCCTGCCGGATGTCGGAAAAGGCGGATTGAATTTCGGCGCTGAGCCGCGCTGCGTCGAGCCCGAACGATTTAGCATCTTGGCCGGCAACGCCGCTATCGCCCTGAGCGATGCGCTCGACAAGATCAGCGGCAAAAAGCCCACCCTCAACAGTGATCCCGGCCCTGGTCATGCCGCACCTCCCGCCGGCAGCAGCACAAAGCAGCCGAGGATATCGGGCGGTTCATGCGGAGACACCTTGAGCCGGGGCGCCTTCGTCAATTTGCGCAGGCGGGCATGTGCGGCTTCAAGCGCTGCCACGCGCTGTTTGACGATCGGCGCGTGCCAATCGGGTGTGGTGGTCAGGAACTCCAATGCCCAAGCGATCTGGTCGCGTTTTTCCTCTGGGTTGATATTGCTGACTGGGCGCGCAGCCTCGGCAATTTCCATGCCGGCGGTTTCGATTGGTTCGAGCCAGGTGAGGCTCCCCTCTCGCCGCTCGAAAGCGGCAAGGATGACCTCCTCAGCAAATTCCTCTCCTGCCCCGGATTCCGATCCGGCGGCCTGTTCCTCCAGCGTATAACGCAGGCGCACCAGCACGAGGACGGTGCGGCGCCGCAGGGAGTCGGTGCGCATTGCACCTGTACGCGCAAAGAGCGTGTCCGGCTCAACCCCAAAGGCGCGGTTCAGCACCGCGTTGCACAGCGCGGCAACAGCAGGGTGAGTGCGGCCCAGCACCGGAACCGGCTCGCGAACGGTTGCAAACGCGACGCGCACCGGGGTTTGGCTGCCGAGCGCCAAGCGCAGCGGTTTCAACTCGCCTGGCTCAAGGTTGAATACCCAGGGCTCGCGTGCCGGCGTCAATCTTCCGCCGAAACGCTGCAACGCATCGCCGATGAATCGGCGGACTGTATCCGGGTCGCCGAGCACGCTGTCGGTCGCATCGATTTCGCGCGCGACCTCGTCGGGTCTGATACCACGTTGCGAGAAAAATCCGCGGTCCCGCTTCTCGCGCTCGGCCGCCTCATCCCAAGCCTGATGAAGCCGGCTGACATCCGGGGTCGATAGCGCCAATTCGAGCTGCCGTTCGCGCGGGACACGCGCCAGCAGCACGTTGTCGACTACGGTCTCCATGACCTGTTCCGGGTCGACTGGCACCGGCACGGCGATGCCGAGGCTTTTGCGGATTGCCACGGCTTTTCGGATCAGCACCTCGAGGACGACTTGATCGACCTGATTGTTGATGCCATAGAGCAGCACCGTGCGGACCTCACGCGCTTTCTGACCAAAGCGATCGACGCGCCCTTCGCGCTGTTCAAGCCGGTTTGGGTTCCACGGTAAGTCGTAATGGATAACCGCGTCGAACTGCTCCTGCAGGTCGATGCCTTCGCTGAGGCAATCGGTCGCGACCAGGATGCGCCTGTCGCTCAGCGCCAAATCGGCAATCTTTTCCTTGCGCTGATCGTCGCCGATGTCGCCGGTGACCGCCTCGACGTGCAGACCGGCAAATTCCCGCCCCAGATGCTTGCCGAGGTGATCGGCGATATAATGCGCGGTCGGGATGAAGCGGCAGAATACGATCGGGCGGCATCCGGCCTTAACGAGATCGCGGACGGTTTCGATCAGGCGGGCGAGCTTCAAGTCCTGCTTGGCACCGGCAAGAGCACGCGCCCGATCGCCCAGTTGCTTGAGACGGCGTCGATCATAATCGATGCCGATGCGCTCGGCCTGGTCCACCGGGCCGGTGGGCGCGTAATCGGCCGCCTCGTCCTCGCCAAACAAGTCGAGCACCTGCGGTCGGTAGGTTTCATCGACTGCCGTGGTGTCGTCGTTTGCATCGAGCTCGTCACCGAGCTTGGCGGCGCGGTTCCCGAGCACCATCGCAGCCGCATCGGGGCTCGATAGGACTGAGCGCAGGATCGCGATCGCCGCCCAATGCCGCACGCGCTGCTGGGCTACTCGCAGACCGCGCGCGTCATCGAGCGACTCGCGGCAATAATCGAGCACATCGGAGAAGAGGCGCTGATAGTCGCGTGATAGGTCGTAAAGAGCCTCCCCGGCTCGGCGATCGGGAAAGGGTGTTTCCGAGCCCAGCCACTTTTCAACATCGCGCCGCCGCCGCTGGACCAAGTACGGGACCAGCGCCCCACGATCGAGCGGCTCGGCCGGATCGCGATCGAAGGCTGGGTCCAGGAGCCCGAGCAGAGAGCGGAAGCTCTCCTCGATACCACTATGGGGGGTCGCGGTGACGAGCAGGATATGGCGATCGGGATTGCCGGCGAGATCGTGCAGCAATTCGTAGCGTTGATGCTCGACACCTGCGGCGGTCCCACGCGGGCGTGCGGAGGCGTGCGCCTCGTCGACAATGACGAGATCCGGAGCGGCCGCCAGAAACCGGTCACGCTGCGAGGCAGATTTAATAAAATCGATGCTGGCGACGAAGTGCGGGTGATGCTGGTAGACAGAGATATCGGGCCGGGGCAAGGCACGTTCGAGCCGGCGCATTTGCGAGGGCTGCACCAGGGCTGCCGAAATTGCAAATTTCTCGCGTAGCGCCTGCTCCCATTGATCGCAAAGATGCGCTGGACAAAGCACGGCGAGCCGCCGGGCGAGGCCGCGATCCAATAGTTCGCGCGCGATCATCGCCGCCTCGATCGTCTTGCCCACACCGACGTCATCAGCGATCAACAGCCGCACCGGAAATTGACGCAGGGACATGATCAAAGGGACGAACTGATAGGGCCGCAGCACGACCGAGATGTGACCAAGCGACCGGAATGGCCCAGCGCCGGCGCGCAGGCTGAGCCGGCCTGCGTCGAAAAGCGTCATGATCCCGGTTGCATCACCGCCGGCGACGGGCTTTGGATCCTCGAACCGGGCAAATCTGACGCGCTCGCCTTCGAGCGGCAAGAATAGCCCGACTTCTTCCCCCTGCGCCGTGGTCAACGGCCGCAGCCGCAGCACATCGGATTCGCGCGACGGCAGCACGATCCACTCGCGCCCGCGAGCGCTGACAATCGTTCCCGGTCGATAATGGGTCTGCATCGCCGTCTCCCTACGCCCGGACCGTAACCGTGGAACGCGAGATAGGCCAATAGACTCGTGAAAAGCGATTGAGAAGCCCTTATTCGCAATACATTTTTCGGATGCGGGCGCCTTTCGCCCGTGGGTAATGTAAAAATTGCTCCCATCAATCCGGCAAATCGACCACGCGGCGGCTTTCGTGGGTGGCGTATCAGCCAGTTTTTGCCGACTATAAAAAATATCTTACCGGCTGCGCAGCCGAACAATGATGTTTCGCACGCGGGCCGCATGCCTGCGTCCGCCGCGAGCGGGTGGACCCCACGATGGTTGAGCGCCTCACCAATGCCTGAATATCTGAGCTGGTGATCACGGCCGCACCCAAGGGTCATTGCGCAGATCCGATGCGCGTCTTATCCATTGCTTCGGGTGCGCTAACCCAGCGACCTCGCGATCGCAGCCGACCGTAACCTCGCTTACGGCCATTCGATCCAGCGCGTCAGCAGCACCGACAAAAACGGCAAGCCGATCGGCCTGACCGTGCGTTTGACCCGTGCCTATCGCGAGATCAACGGCCGTTGGCTGATCGAGCACGAACATGTCTCTGTGCCGGTCGACCTCGACACCGACGTGCCCGATCTCGCGTCAAAACCGTTTCCTCAGACGCGTGCGACACACCCTCGCCTGTTCTCGAAAGGGGTTGTCAGTCTTGCCACAAGCCGGCGAAGCGCTCGGCGTTCACGCGGGCGTAGCGTTTCGTGTTCTGGACGTTGGCATGGCCGAGGTAGGCCGCAAGCGACA
>JAFAOB010000352.1 GCA_019238055.1 Alphaproteobacteria bacterium | reverse complement strand
CGGCGGGGGATCGGCACCGGCTACCGCAGGTATGGCAGCCGTGCCCTGGGCGGCGCGGAGGACGGCATCCAGTTCGGCTGCGATGCGCGGGCAAAAGGGGGGCGACCGCCGGTGCCGCGATAGGCCAGCGCCGCGGCACCGCGCGCGTTGTCGGTGTGCACCCACTCCATCGTCGTTTGCGGATGGCGATGCGTACGTGGCGCCACGCGCGCGGCGCAGCTGGCTTGCGTGATCTCATAGAGCGCCAGAAAGCACTCGCGGGTGCGCGGATGGGGCGCGCCGGTCGCCAGCCGCCGCAGGTCCTCAGGCGTCTGACCCCAGCGCGCGCAGTCAACATGCAACATAACAGGTCTGAGAACGATACGGTAATCTACACCCTATAGATGGGGGACCCGACTCCAAAAAACCAAACCTTTCAAACTGGACGGGGTTTAACTCGCCCCAACTTGACGGTGCCGCCCGAGGCATCCGGCTGCGGTCGCGAGACAGACGAGCCAGGCGCCGACTACATCGCGTATATTCGAGCCGGAGAGGACGGCATCCCCCCACATCGGTCTGCCTCGCAAAATAGCCCTAGGATTTGGGGCTGGGTGGTTTGATTACGATCTTTCCGACCATGTACGGATGGATCGTGCAGAAGTAGTGATAAACCCCGGCTGTGGCGAAGGTATGGGAGAAACTGTCGTCGGTATCGAGCGCCGCCGATGAGAACGCCTTGTGGTCATCCGCGACGCGGTGCACTTCGTCGTCCTCATTCTTCCAGGTCACCGTCGTACCGGTTGCCCAGCGTTTCGGCAGATCGAGCGCCCGGTCGATCAAGGTTTGGCCATAGCCGCTGGCATCGCCGAGAAACACCCCGATCTGGCAATCCTGAGCGAAGTCGAAGGGTCGATACGCCCTGCGGTCCCCGAGTATTGGCGCCGCACGCCGCACGACTTGTTGCCCTTCTTCACAAAGCCGGTCGCGTCGAGCACAGCACCGCCTGAGCATCGTCCAAGTGTTCGACGACAGAGGCGCGCAGATCATCGCCCACCCGATCGGCATCCCAACCCACCCGGGCGAGAAAATCCTGCACCCCGTCAGGCGTGCGGTCGCCGGCGGTCTCGGCCAACTGCCAGCCGTTCTTGCGCTCGATCGGCGACAGCAGCCCATGCAGATACGCCAGCGCGCGACGGCGCGGCTCGACCCGCCCAAACCGCGCCCCGATCCGCTCCATCACGTCCTCAAGTGCCGCCGCATCCTCTCGGCTCATCCTCGGCACCTCCTCATACCGAGGCTAACGTTGAAATCCGGCTGTAGTACTAACTTGGAACCGGCGCCGCGATATACACCACCTCAGACCAAGATGCCCTGATAGTGTCTGCCACAAGTCGCTCAAGTTGCGCAAAGCCACGCTCGCCCTCATTCCGTGCACTGTGCGCACGGCCACTTCAGATCAAAGACTGCTATGAGAAATCCGGGTTAAGCCCAATGCTGTTCGGTTAAGTGGGTACAGCACAAAATGTTGTGCCTATTAACCTATGGTGTATGCTGCATATTGTGGTCGTGTGCCTCATCTAAACAGTATTGACATAGACCAAAAAGTGTAGCCGCGGCTATAGGCTGTGACGATGCGCGCCTGGTCATCAGTGCAGCTTGAGCCCCGACCGGGATCGCAAGAAACGACGGAAGAGCGCCATTGCAAGCGCCGTGATGTTTCCCAGACATGCTCCCGGTTGTCGTTGGCCTGTTTGGTGTCATCCTGCTCGCGGTTACGGCGCAGGACTCGTTCGAGGTCATGCTGTTGCCGCGCCGCGTGTTGCGGCGGCTGCGCTTTGTCAGCCTGTTTTATCGGCTGACCTGGACCGCATGGTCAACGCTCGCATCGTGCTGCTCGCGAAATCGCAGACGGGCACACCTGCTCGGCGTCTTTGGCGCGCTGTCAATGGTGCTGCTGTTCGGCGTCTGGATTGCCGGCTTGATCGTCGGTTTCGGTCTGGTGCTGTGGGCTATAGAGGTCGGGGCCGGGGTGTCGCCACCGCCGGGCTTTGGCGATCAGCTCTATATGAGCGGTGTCACGTTCTTCACCCTCGGCTACGGGGATCTCGTTCCGCATTCCGGGCTCGCCCGCGCGGTCACGGTTTTGGAGGCCGGCACAGGTCTTGGCTTTATCGCCGTCGTTATCGGTTACCTTCCCGTCCTTTACCAACTGTTCTCGCGTCGCGAAGCCGCCGTGATCAGGCTCGACGGCCGCGCCGGCTCGCCGCCAACCGCTGTGGGGCTGCTGCAGCGGCATGGCGGCGATGACGGACCGGGCCAAATCGTAGCCTTTTTGCGAGAGTGGGAAAGCTGGGGCTCGGAGCTCCTTGAGAGCCATCTCTCCTATCCGATGTTGGCTTATTACCGCTCGCAGCATGACGATCAGTCGTGGCTCGCAGCACTGGCGGTCATTATCGACAGCTGCGCCCTGGTGCTTGTCGGACTGAACAGAGTACCGCCGCTGCAAGCACGCATGACGTTCACAATGGCTCGGCAAATTGTGGTTGAAATGGCTCAGTCTTTTGGTGTGGCGCCATCGCGCTACAGCGGCGGCGATCGGCTTGCCCATAACGATTTCCGGCGGCTCGAACAGGAGCTTGCAGTGGCCGGGTTCACCTGGGAAAACCCCGAAGCCGAAGAGCTGCTTGCGGCACTGCGCGCCACCTATGAACCGTTGCTCGATGGGCTCTCCGCCTATTTGCTGCTGCCGTTGCCCGGATGGATGCCCGACGAGGATCATCGCGACCACTGGGAACGCGGCCCGCGCGGCACCCTGGCACGCCGCCTCATCGACGAGCTGACAGCGGCTGGCAGGGTTGTGGAGCACGAGAGCGAACCGCGTACCCGCTGGCGGCGACTCAGATCTCGGCTTGGAAGCCGTTGACAGTTTGTCAGGGCCCCCCTTCCCTCGCCCTGATCGGTCTCCAACAACCCCAAGGGGCCCTTCCGTCCCACCCTCAGATGAATAATCACCTGCTTCAGGAGCCCCGTGCCGCACTCGGGTTGAGAGCAGGCTGGTGATCCGGGCTTGAGCCGGCGGGCTCGTGGAGCGTCCAAGCCAGGGGGAGCGCGGCAGCGCAAAGGCCCGCCATGACCCAGAAGCCATGTGCGCCAAAATGCGTGTAAAGCTGCCCCGAGGCGAGTGTGAGCAGGGCGGCTGGGATACCGATGCCAACGGTGCCATAGACCGTCAGTGCGGTCGCAGCAAGGTGGCGCGGAACACTTCTTGCCAAGAGGCGCAGACAGGTCAGGTGCAGGAGCGCAAAGGTCAGCCCATGGAGCGGCTCGACTGCTGCGAGCGCCACAAGCCAGGTCGACTGCGCCATGATCGCCCAGCGCACGATCCCGGCGGCAGCGGACAGCATCGCGGCGCCGGCTGGGCCGAGGCGATCGAGCAGCGGACGGCCGATGAACAGGAAGACGACGACCTCGGCAGCGACTGATAGCGACCAGAGGAGCCCGACCGCTGCCGGACTGACCCCGGCGGCCTCCCAGCGGATCACTGCAAAGCTGTCGTGCATTGCGTGACTACCGAGGATCAAAGCCGCGACCAGCATGATGCGTCGATAAATCTTCAGCCGCAGCAGCGCTCCAAAGCCCCGAACCGCACCATCGCCAGTCGCCGATCGCGTGACATCCTCGGCTGGCAGCAAAACCGGCACGAAGCGCGCGGCAAACGCCGTTGCGGCGAGCAGCGCGGCATTGAGCCAAACCGCCGCGA
>JAFAOB010000495.1 GCA_019238055.1 Alphaproteobacteria bacterium | reverse complement strand
CTCGGCCCGCTGCCGACACCGCGCGTCCCCCGGCTGGCGCCTCGCCTCGGGCATCAGACCAACCCCCGCTTGCGCGAGATCACGTAGGATTCGTCCAGAAACCACAACCCGCCATGGGTGCGCAGCACCTCGCGGGTGGCGTCAAGGTAGGCGCCGCTGCTGATCGCCTCGGACAAACGCTGGTCCTCGACCTGAGCCACATAGACAGCGGCGTTCCAGGCGGCAAACAAGGTCGAGGTGCCGATCGTGTCGCTGATCTCGCTCGGCAAGGTGTGCATGTCATAGCGGAACAGCGAGCGAGCGTCGGCATAGGCGCTAAAATTGAATGCCCGCGCGGCACTGCCGAGCTTGGTCTTTGCCACCTGCAGCAGGGTGTGGCGGTCGGTCGTGAACGGGTCTTCACCCGGCCAGATCAGCTGAATGATCTCAAGTCCCGGGTCATGGCCATGCGAGTGGATCGCGATCAGCCGCCCGCCGGGCGCAAGGCTGCGGGCAAGCGGAGCGATGATCCGGCGCGCCTTGAACTCGACCTCGGCGCGAGCCCGGTAGGGCTGCGACGCAATAACGAGATCGTACTCGGCGCGGGTTGTGCCGCGGCGTGGCCGCACCTGATCGAGCAAGAATTTGTGATCCTCTCGGTAGATCACCAAAACGACCGGCTTTTCGTAGACCGGATTGCCGGTATTGGAGCTGACCCGCGCTTGCCAATTCTCGCCGAGAAAGGCCTGCAGATCACCGATCTGCAGCTCGAAATCATGCGCGGTATTGCCGGTCAGCGGCAGCTCATGCCAGACGAGGCTGGTCGCAGCGGTCACCGAGTGCGGCGTCAGCCATGGCGCTTCGGCATAATACATGTTGGTCATGACCAGCACCGTTGCCGGGTGCTCGAACAGACGGTCGGGCATCTTCTCGAGCGTAAGCCGCACGTCCTCGAGGCTGATTTCCTTCGCGACGATGTAGAACGGCATTGTCGGGAAGCGGTGATGCATAGCCCGCATCGTGCGGGTCAGCACGGTGCCATCACCGGTGCCGGCGTCGAATAGACGCAACGCCGGTGGGCGCGGATGGATATTGCCCAACTCCATGCCCACTCGTTGGGCTATTGCCCACTTTTCGCTGCATGTCGTGACAAACAGCAAGTATTTCTGACGATTATCGTAGAAACGGAAGTTGCGCGCCGGCCCACTGGGCGTGGGCGGAGAAATTATCGGGGTGCGGACCGGCAGCTCTCCGCTCGCGGGCTGCGGCTCGCGCGTGATAAAGGCGTGCACACGATCCGCGGTGTCGGTCGTTACCCGGCCCCCCAGGCGAAGCCGGCTGACGAGCTTGCCGTCATTGACGGCAAGACGGCCAAAGGTCGACTCGGCCATACCCGCGCGGCGGCAGTATTCGGCAATGTCGCGTAACAGCGCCTCGCTCATCGAGATCTCGCAATGTCCGACCGCACCATCAGATCGGAAGCATTGCCCATATTCAACTACAATTTTGCCCACATAGAATGTGGGCAATCATTATGGGCTTGGATCGAACCTGACTTCGGATTTGTGCTCTGTCCTGATCGGCTGAACCGCTGGGACGAGGGGATCGGCGTCTCCGATCGGTGCGGCGGGCCATTGGCGCTAGGACGGTTTCAGCCCCAGAATGGTAAGCGTTCCAGAATGGTAAGCGTTCCAGAATGGTAAACGATTGTGGAGGAACCAACCGATGGCCGATGCCGTATTCGCCGAGTCCGTTCAGTCCGGCCCGCCGACCCTGGAGATCGTGGATGCTCGGGCAGTTGTACGGCTCCATCGGCCGGCCCAGCACAATCGCATTGAGCCTTACGACCTCGTCGTGCTCGAGCAATTGTTCGGCCGCGTTGACGCGGATCCCGGGATCCGGGTGATGGTGCTGACCGCGACCGGAAAGAGCTTCAGCTCCGGTTTTCATATTGGCGCCCTCGTCGAACGCCAAGCCGCCGAGGGGGATGACGATCACGATCGCGACCTGTTCGAGCGGGTGGTCGATCGCCTTGAGCAACTGCGCGTACCCACGATCGCAGCCCTGAACGGCAGTGTTTACGGCGGCGCCACCGATCTGGCGCTCGCCTGCGATTTTCGCGTTGGGGTCGAGGGCATGCGCCTCGTCATGCCGGCGGCGCGGCTGGGCATCGTCTATTACGAGAGCGGGATCCGCCGTTATGTGAGCCGGCTCGGGATCGCAGCGGCCAAAAAGCTGTTTCTGACGGCGCAGCCGATTGATTCATCCGAATTGCTGCGTATCGGCTATCTCGACGAAATCGTGCCGGCTGACGAGCTGATGGCCCGCGCCGAGGCGATGGCCGCAATTTTGGCGGCGAACGCGCCTCTCGCCCTCGCCGGGCTCAAACAGGCGATCAACGCGGCCGCTGCCGGTGCGCTCGATCGCGATAGGCTCGCGCTTGCCCGAGCGCGTTGCGCCGCATCGGCGGATCACCAGGAGGCGCTGCGAGCCTGGGCCGAGAAACGCGCCCCGACCTTTACCGGACGGTGACAGCGACGGACGAAGCCTTACGCCGTGTCGTCGTCTTCGCTCAGCAGCGGCTCCCAGGCCGGCGCGAGATCGGCGAGCCGCACCGGCGCGGCGATTTCCTCGTACAATACCCGCGCCTCGCTCGCCGGCCCGCGCCGTGTCCCGAGGGCCAGGACCCGCACAGTCCGCTGAAATGCCCCTTGCGGTGTCACGACGACATCGCCGATCCGCACCATCTGGTTTGGCTTGCGCACCGGCGATCGGTTCAGGCTTACGGCACCTGCCATGCACAGGCGCGCCGCGAGCGAGCGGGTTTTGACGAGCCGGGCAAACCACAGCCACTGATCGAGCCGGCGGCTCGCACCAGCGGAGCGGCGATCGCCCGGGTTCAAGCGAGCTTCAGTTCCCGCAATTTGGCAAAGGGATGGCCTTCTCGCGGCCGGACCGCGTTGCGACCCGCTGCTCCGCGCCGGCGGCGCGGCCGCGCCACAAAGATTTCCACCCCTTGGTCGATAACGGCCCGATAGCCGAGCGCCATCAACAGCGGCCGCAGCGCATTCGGCTCGACTCCGGCAAGAGCGGCAAGATCGCCATCGGCGACAAACGGTCCGTGCCGCGAGCGTTGCCGTGCCGTCGCGGCCAGACGCTCGAGCCGATCGGCGCGCAGCGCCAAACCGTCGCAGACACCAAAGCCGATCGCTGCGTAAAACGACAATGGCAATGCGGGGTCGACGGCGATGGCCTTGCCAAGACGGCGCGCTCCGGGCAGGGCAGGGACGGCGCGTCCATGCCGCACCGCCCATAACAGGGCGCGGAAACGCAGCGCTTCGTGTCGAAACAAAGGCTCAACATAGACGGTCTCTGTGCCAAAGCGCACGCCATGCCGGCTCATCGCCGTGCGATCCGCTCGATCGAGAGCAGCAGATTCGGACCCGCACGTCGTCGCGCTCGCAGGCAATGCGCCGAGGGCATCGGCGAGCTGGAATGCGAGCCCGCGCCCAACACCGCCGAGCGGCAAATCCGCAATCGCGAACAGCGGCGCAAGGCGGCGCTCGATCTCGGCACGGACAAAAGCCGTTAGCCGCTGCCGGATCTTTTCGCGCGTATCGCCCTCAATAAAATCGCCGCCGATGGCCTCGACCCGCGGGGCCAGCATGCGCTCGCCGGCGACAAGGCGGCCCACCACGCCACCGCGCCAGCGCAACAGGCCCGCAGCGTCGATTGCAAATGCCTGATCGGCATCGACCGCCAGCATCCGGGCTCGGGCCCCAACTTCGCGGCGGAGGACCCGGTTTGCGGCGGCATTCACCATCCGCATTTCGATGCCGTCGATCGCATCGGGGACAAACCGCAGCCCATCGAGCCGGCCGACATAAGCGCCTTCGACCCGGACCTCGCCCGACGCCGAAACCGACGCGATCAATTCGTCGTCGGAGCCGAGACGGCGCACCAGAAAGGCGGAGCGGCGATCGACAAAGCGCTGGGTAATGCGGTCATGCAGCGCATCTGACAGCCGGTCCTCAATGCCGCGAGCCTGCTCCTGCCAGGATGTCGCCCCCTCGACCCAGTCACTGCGATGGGTAATGTAGGTCCAAGTGCGGATATGCGCGATCCGCGCCATTAGACTGTCGATATCGCCCTCGGTGCGGTCGAGATTGTTCATCTGCGCGGCGATCCATTGCGTCGGCAGCCGTTCCTCGGGCCCGGCGAGGTGGGTGAAAATGTGCGCCAGCAGCCGGGTGTGGCTGTCGGTCATAACCTTGCGAAAATCGGGGATTTGGCACACCTCCCACAACAGCCGCACGGCGCCGCGATTGCTGGCAAGATCAGTCACCTCGCGATTGCGGGCGAGCGCCTGCAGCGCGCGATGGTCGTCGGCCTCGCGCGCTTGGACGAGGCCCGGCCGCGATGGCCGCTCGTCAAGGCTTTTCAGCAAAGCCTCAACCGATTCGAAGCGCAGCCGGATGTTGCGCCAGTTGAGCCGGGTCAGCGGATCAAAGCGATGATTTTCGACAGCCTCAACGATTTCGGGATCGAGCGGACCCTGCTCGGCGGTCGTGCCAAAGGTGCCGTCGCTCATATGGCGTCCGGCGCGGCCGGCAATCTGCGCAAGCTCGGCGGCGGTCAGTCGGCGCGGCCCGCGGCCGTCGAACTTGCCGATCCGCGCAAAGGCGACATGGTCGAGATCCATGTTGAGGCCCATGCCGATCGCATCGGTGGCGACGAGATAATCGACCTCTCCGGCCTGGAACATGCCGACCTGGGCGTTGCGCGCCCGCGGCGACAACGCGCCGAGCACGACCGCGGTGCCGCCGCGTTGACGCCGGATCAACTCGGCCAGCGAAAAGACGTCCGCCACCGCAAACGCAACGACGGCGCTGCGCCGCGGCAGCCGCGTCACCTTCTTGTGCCCGGTATAGGTGAGGGTCGAAAATCGCGGCCGGCTGACATGCTCAAATTCCGGGACGAGCTGCCGCATCAACGGCTTGATCGTGTCAGCGCCGAGAAACATGGTTTCAGCGAGACCGCGGGCGTGCAATAGCCTTGCGGTAAAGACATGGCCGCGCTCGGGATCGGCGCAGAGCTGGATTTCGTCGACTGCGAGAAAATCGACCGCGCGGTCCAGCGGCATCGATTCGGCGGTGCAAACAAAATAGGACGGATTTGGCGGCAGAATCTTTTCTTCGCCGGTGATCAGCGCCACCGCGCGCGCGCCGCGCAGCTTGACGATGCGGTCGTAATTCTCGCGCGCGAGCAGGCGCAACGGAAACCCGATCATCCCGCTTTTGTGGCCGAGCATGCGCTCGATCGCGAGATGGGTTTTGCCGGTATTGGTCGGCCCGAGGACCGCGACGAGCCGCGGAGCGGGGCTGAACATGGCCATGCCACAAGGTATCGGGTGGCGGAAGCCGGTTGGCAAGAGTAAAGCCGCTTATCAGCTGCGATCCGCCGCCGCGGTGTGGCACCGCCCGGGTCTGCATCGTTCGCCTGCGCCGGCGATTCTCGTGACCTTGCAGCAGCGGATGCTTCACTACATATGGTGGCACATCAACGCCAACTCACGACCGCAGATCATGACCCAGGAAACAAAAAGCTTCCAGGCCGAAGTCAGCCGCCTTCTCGACATCGTCGCGCACTCACTCTACAGCGAAAAGGAGATCTTTCTGCGCGAACTGATCTCCAACGCCTCGGATGCCTGCGACCGGCTGCGTTACGCGGCTTTGACCGATCCCTCGCTGGCCGAGGGCGACACGAATTACCGAGTGGTGCTGACCCCCGATAAAAAAACGCGAACATTGACGGTTGCCGATAACGGCATCGGCATGAATCGCGAGGAATTGATCGAAAATCTCGGCACGATCGCACGCTCCGGTACGGCCGCCTTTGTGAGCCAGCTCTCGGGCGATTCACGCAAGGACATGAGCCTGATCGGTCAATTCGGCGTCGGGTTTTATTCGGCCTTCATGGTTGCCGATCAAGTCGAAGTGCTGGCCCGCAAGGCGGGCGAGAGCGAAGGCTGGCGCTGGGCTTCGGATGGCAAGGGCGAATTCACGATCGAGCCTTGTCCGCAGGCGACGCGTGGGGCGGCGATTGTCGTCCATCTGCGCGAGGGCGAGGATGAATACCTTGACCCGGCCCGGCTGCGCCGCATCGTCAATACCTATTCCGATCATATCGGCTTGCCGATCGTGCTAAAGGACGGCGGCAAGGAAGAGACGATCAACACCGCTTCGGCTTTGTGGACCCGCCCACGCTCGGAAATTACCCCCGAGCAATACAAGGAATTTTATCATCATGTCGGCCACAGTTTCGATGATCCGTGGCTGACCCTACATAACAAGGCGGAAGGCGTTCTCGAATACACCAATCTGCTGTTCGTGCCGTCGACCAAACCATTCGATCTGTTCGATCCGGAGCGCAAGAGTCGGGTCAAGCTTTATGTCCGCCGCGTGTTCATTACGGACGAGGGGACCGATCTGTTGCCGGCCTATTTGCGGTTCTTGCGCGGCGTCGTCGACAGCGAGGATTTGCCGCTCAATATCAGCCGCGAGATGCTGCAGTCAAACCCGATGGTGGCGCGCATCCGCCAGCAACTGACCCGGCGCGTGCTGACCGAGCTTGGCAAGAAGGCAACCGAAGCATCTGATGAATACGCCAAATTCTGGGACAATTTCGGCGCCGTGCTGAAGGAAGGCCTCTATGAGGACCGCGATCAGCGCGAAGCTTTGCTCGGTCTCATTCGGTTTCGCTCGACCGCGCGTGACGGGCTCGTCTCGCTCGATGAGTATGTCGAAAGAATGCGGCCGGGGCAGGAGGCGATCTACACGATCACCGGCGACAATCTCGACATTGTCAAACGCAGCCCGCAGCTCGAAGGCTTTCGCGCGCGTGGTGTCGAAGTGCTGTTGTTGACCGATCCGATCGACGAGTTCTGGGTACCGGCAATCGGAATATATAAAGAAAAGCCGTTCAAATCTGCCACACGCGGCGGCGCTGACCTTGACAAAATCACCCCACCCGAAGAGCAGCCGCAGGAACAACCCGCACCCCCGGCCAAACTCGCCAGCCTGATCGCGATCTTCAAGCTGGCACTCGGCGATGCCGTCAAGGATGTGCGCAGCTCGGATCGGTTGACCGACAGCGCCGTGTGCCTGGTCGCCGATGAAGGCGATCTGGATATGCATTTTGAGCGGCTGCTGAAACAGCACCGGCAGATCGACACGACTGTCAAGCGGATCCTCGAACTCAACCCGCGCCACAAACTGATCGAGCGGCTCGCTGCCACGGTCGGTGAAGGCGGTGCTTCCGACCAGATCAGCGAGTTCGCCTGGCTATTGCTTGATCAGGCGCGGATCGTCGAAGGCGAGCAACTGCCCGATCCGCCCGCTTTCGCCCGCCGTCTTGCGCAACTGCTCGAACGCGGCCTGCCGCAAGCCGCATAACGGAACTCCAGCGCCGAGGCAGGCGCGCGGTGTGCTCGGGGCTTAAGGGCAGGCGGTTCCCGGGGGCCGGACTCGGTCCGGCCCCCGTCTTCTCACCTGCGCGTGGGATTGAAATTAGCAACAGGCGCGCGAGGACGGCACCAAGCCGTCGCTCTCGATGCGAGCTCTGGCGGTAATGTTACCGTGAAGATTACAGCACCCGCGTTAAGGTTACTCAAGCAAACGGGGGTGCAGTTAGGGTTGCTTCGAGGTTAAGGTTAAAGGGAGGTTTATGCAAAGCCTGACGGGACAGCGTCAGCGTTCATCCTAGTGTTACTCGTCCCTTGCTGCTTTCTCTTAACCTTAACATCATCGATCAAGTATTTATCGT
>JAFAOB010000468.1 GCA_019238055.1 Alphaproteobacteria bacterium | reverse complement strand
GGTCAGAAATCCATTTCGAGCGTGTAGAGGCCGCCAACATGGCGGTCGACCGTGTAAACCACTTGGCGCTCATCAACGAACACATCGTTGATTTGGATCGCACCACTCGGCGCGCCCCTTGGCGGTTCCGGCACAAAATAACCGATTTCGGCCGGCTGATAGGGGTTCGAGGTGTCGTAGGCGCGCAAGCCTCCGTTGAAATAAGTGGCGAGGACAACGCGGTCCGATTTCCACGCGTTGGGCTTTGGCACATTCTCGTAGAGGTTATGAGCACCATATCGTGCCCCCGGCCGCTGAAAGCTCTCGAGCGGGGGCAAGGGGCAGGTCGCGATCGGCACCGGGTTTTCCTCGGTGCGGCCGTCAACGATCCAGACGAGCTTTGGCCAATCGGCTCCTTCGGTCCGCACGCATTCATCGCTGACAATGAAGAGGTTGCGGTCGAAAAACGGCACCACCGTGTGGGTGAAGCCGTGATAGGGCGGGTGGTAATCCCAGCGCGCCACCATCTTTGGGTGCGCCTTGTCGGCGATGTCGAGGATCACCAGCCCGCCGTCGATATAGCCGAGATAGGCGCGGTCCGGCCGCTCGGGATAGACATTGGTGTTGTGCGGTCGAAAGCCGGTGTCGGAACCTTCGGGATGGCGAACCGGTGGCGGTGTGCCATCGCCTTCGCGCGTGCCCGGCAGCCACCAGCGCCCGACTTCGACTGGTTTCGTCGGGTTCTTGACATCGATAATCCGGTAGAACTGATCGTCGCGCGGGTGGGTCGGTTTAAAGTCGGGAGCACTTGAGCTCATATGGATGTACTCGCCATCGGCAAACCACAACTGATGGACGCCGCGCGAATCCGGCCCCGAACAGTCGAAAAACGTTATCGAGCGCGGGTTTTCCGGTACCGAGATATCGAACAACTCAAATCCGGCAGGCTTTTGACCCTGCTCCTTGGTCTGATAGGCGACCGCGAGAATGTCGCCGACCGTCTCCAGCGAATTCGAGCGCATATGGGTTTGCGGCAGATCGGTGCGGGCGACGATTTTGGGCGCGCGCGGGTCGCTGACGTCGATCCCGGTAAAATTCTTCGGCGCGCTTTCATGCGCGAGCCACAGGATGCGGCGACCGTCCTTGGCAATTTGGATCGACATGCCCTCGCCAATCCCGCCAAAGCCATCGAGTTTGTGGTGGGCCAACTGGCGGAAGTTCCAAATTGCAGTCTCAGGCATGGGTGCTCCTGAATACGGAAGTGGTGTGCACTGGCTTCGACGCCGAATTCAGTCCTATCATGTTCAGTCGTCAAGAGGCAGGCCGTTCAATTGCGCAAACCGCGCCGCGACCGGTGTCGGGCGGCCATTGGGCTGACCCGCCTCGTCCTGTTTTGGCCAGCGGAACCAATCGAGACCGGTTCGCGACACAGGGCTTTTCATGGCGGGCAGTTTTGGTTAATGCTTAGCCAGCGACGGATCTGACCTCTCGCGTGAGCTTGGCCGCCGGCCATGTCCCCGACCTCAATGCAAGACCCTGTAATCGCATTCCGTGCATATAGAACGCGGGTTTTGACGTCGCCTCTAGGGTCGTGCTGCGCGTGACCGCGGCAAGGGAGACATAATGTATCGCTTGGCAATCGCCGTTTTAGCCATAGCCCTGTTTTCGACTTCCGCTGCGCTTGCGGCGTCGCCGGAGACTTTGCGGCTGATCGCCCAGGCCGATCTGCGGGTCCTCGACCCGATTTGGACGACGGCAACGATCACGCGCAATTACGGCTATATGGTCTATGACACGTTATTTGCGCTCGACAACCATCTTCAGGTGCGGCCGCAAATGGTCGAGCGTTGGACCGTGGACGGCGACAAGCTGAAATACACCTTCACGTTGCGCAACGGTCTGAAGTTCTCCGATAGTCGACCGGTTCGCAGTGGCGATTGCATCGCTTCGCTGAAGCGTTGGAGCGAGCGCGATGCGCTGGGTCAATCGCTCGCCGCAGCGGTCGCCGAATACCGCATCGTCGACGACACGACCTTTTCGATCATTCTGAAAAAACCGTTTCCGCTATTGCTCGACGCTCTTGCCAAACCGGATAGCAACGTTCCCTTTATCATGCCGCAGCGGGTCGCCGAAACCAGCTCCGCCGAGCAGATCAAGGATACGACCGGATCGGGCCCGTTCAAATTCGTCAAAGAGGATTGGCAGCCCGGCCATCAGGCGGTCTTTGTCAAAAACCCGGAATACCTGCCACGCCCCGAACCGCCCAGTTGGGCGGCCGGCGGCAAGGTCGTCAGGGTCGATCGCGTCGAGTGGCTTTACCTCCCCGATCCGGGCACGGCGATGGCGGCGTTTACCGTGGGAGAGGCCGATTGGTGGGAGGTTCCACCGCCCGATTTCTATGCACTGCTCAGCGGCGATCCGACCGTGACCTTGGTGCAATCAAGCCCCTTCAGCGTCGCCGGCATTCTTCGCTTCAACCAGCTTCTGCCGCCCTTTGACAACGTCAAGATGCGACAGGCGCTGCTATACGCCGTGGATCAGTCGGAATACATGGCGGCGGTCGCCGGCGACCCGAAATACTGGCATACTTGTTACAGCTTTTATGCCTGTAGCGGGCCAGCAGCGAGCGATGCCGGGGCCGAGGCGCTGATCGGGCCGCGCAATATCGGCAAAGCGAAAGAGCTGATCAAAGAAGCGGGCTACAATGGTCAAAAGATCGTTGTGCTCGATCCGACCGATGTTTTTGCGCAGCACGCGGCGGCGTTGGTCACCGCCGAGCTATTGAGACGCCTCGGCATCAATGTCGATGTGCAAGCGATGGATTGGGGTACGGCCGTTTCCCGCCGCGCCTCAGAGGCGCCGATCGACCAAGGCGGTTGGAATATTTTTACGACGATGTTCCCCGGGTTCGCCATTCTCGATCCCGGGGTCAATGATCCGTTGCGCGCCAATGGCAAAGACGCGTGGTTCGGATGGCCTGACGATCCCTTAATCGAAAAGCTCAGGGATGCGTGGCTATCCGCGCCAGACGCGGCTGAGCGCAAGATCATTGCCGCCGACCTGCAGCGCGAAGCCTACAAATCGGTACCCTATATTCCGCTCGGCGAATATTCGTCGCGCACCGCCTTTCACCACGATCTCGTCGGCGTCGATACCGGACCCGCACTGTTCATGTGGAACGTCAGCAAGAAATGAAATCGCGGGCTGCTTGGGCAAGCATCGGAGAGGCGCCCGCCTTTGGGCTGAATAATTGGTCTGTCTGCGCGCGCCGCTCAGTTACGGCGCCGTATCGAGACCCAGCATCAGGCGCAAATTCTGCACCGCGGCACCCGACGCGCCCTTGCCGAGATTATCGAGACGCGCGATCAGCACGGCATGGCGGCGCGCCTCGTTGGCCCAGACATAGAGTTCGAGCTTGTCGGTATCATTGAGCGCCTCCGGTTCGAGCTTGCCGTCTTCGCGTTCGGGCACGACCCTCACATGCTCAGAACCGTTGTAAAAGGTGTGCAGAGTTTCGCGTAAATCGGCCCCGGTCGGTCTGACCGGCAGGTCGTCGAGATAGAGCGGCACCAAAACCAGCATGCCTTGGCGGAAATGCCCCACCGAAGGCGTGAAGATCGGCCGTCGCGTGAGCCCGGCGAAGAACTCGATTTCCGGAACGTGCTTGTGTTCGAGGCCGAGCCCATACAGCTCGAAAGCGGGGCCGCCGGCGCTCTCATGCGCCGTGATCATCGATCTGCCGCCGCCGGAATAGCCGCTGACCGCGGTGATCGTGATCGGATAGTCGGGCGGGAGAAGGCCTGCTTTGATGAGCGGACGCAGCAGGCCGATTGCCCCGGTAGGATAGCAACCGGGATTGGCGACTTTGCGCGATGCGGCAATCCGGCTCGGTTGGTCGGGCGCCATCTCGGGAAAGCCGTAAGTCCATTCGGGATCCGTCCGGTGCGCGGTACTGGCGTCGAGCAGCTTGGGCGCATCGGCACCCAGCGTTCCGGCCAGCACCACTGCCTCGCGCGCAGCGTCATCCGGCAGACACAGCACGACGAGGTCGCACGCCACCATCATGTCGCGCCGTGCCGACAGGTCTTTACGCTGCCCGGAGAGCAGGCTGCGCAGCGCGATCCCGGGCAGCAGTTCGAGCCGCTTCCGAATGCCGAGACCCGTCGTGCCGGCCTCGCCATCGATGAAGACGCTCGGTTGATTGCTCGCCATTGGAATGCCCCTGCGATAACGGGAGGCCGCTTACTAACCTAACCGACAGCAGCCATGAAAGGGTTTTCAATTTCCGTCGTCGGATATCGTGCGCTATCGTGAGAAATGAACGTTTTGAAGGAGCAAGAGCAATGGACGAAACGGCCATGCCATTGAAATGTCTAGCCGGGGTCAAGGTGCTCGACCTGACCCAGTTCGAGGCGGGGCCAACCTCGACCGAAGCGCTGGCCTGGCTCGGTGCTGAAGTTGTCAAGGTCGAGAACCCAAAGGGTGGTGAACCCGGACGCACCGCTTTTGTCGGACCGAAGGGTAGCCCCGATTCCTATTACTTCTTCGAATTCAATGCGAACAAGAAATCGGTCACGATCAACCTCAAATCCGAACGCGGTTTGGCGCTCGTCAAGGAGATGGCGCGGCGAGCCGATGTCATGGTCGAGAACATGGCGCCCGGCACGATCGAGCGCATCGGTCTCGGCTATGACGTGATCCGTGCCATCAACCCCGGCATCATCTATTGTCAGATCAAGGGTTTTGGCGAAGGCAGCCCATACGAGAAGAACCTCGCTTTCGACATGATCGCTCAGGCCTGCGGCGGCACGATGAGCATCACCGGCGAACCTGATGGGCCGCCCTGCAAGCCGGGCCCGTCGCTTGGCGACACCGGCACCGGCATGCTGATGGCGATCAGCATTCTGGGTGCGCTTTACGAGCGCAAATCGACGGGTCAGGGCCGCCGGCTGCAGGTCGCGATGCAGGATGCGATGCTGCATTATATCCGCATCGCCTTTCAGCAGCAGGCGGTCACCGGCCACGCCGCGACGCGCGCCGGCTCGCGCAGTGTAACCGGCTCGCCGCCGCCAGCCGGCATCTTTCAATGCGCTCCGGGTGGTCCGAATGACTGGATCTATGTGTTTGCGCGCCAGCTCGACCACTGGCACAATCTGTTGCGCGCGATCGGTCACGAGGAGCTGATCGGCGATCCGCGCTATGAGACGATCGAGGCGCGCCGCGAGCGCCGCGAAGAGGTCGAGGCGATGGTCGCGGACTTTACCCGGTGCCATGACAAGCACACGGCGATGCGGCTGATCGGGGCCGCCGGTGTCCCCGCCGGCGCGGTGCTTGATACGATGGAGCTGATGACCGAGCCGAGTTTCGAGCGGCGCGGCATCCTGCAAACGATGCAGCACCCCTCGGGGCCGTTCAAGATGCCGAGCTGGCCGGTGCGCTTTGATGGCGCGCCACCCAAGCTCGAACCGGCGCCGCTGCTGGGCCAGCATTCGGCTGAGGTGTTTGGCGATTGGCTCGGCATGAGCGCCGGCGATATTGAAGCGTTGAAGAAAGAAGGGGCGATCTGACATTTCATTCCTTCTCCGCCCTTGGAGCACGAAGAGGATTGGGTGGGGTGGGGGGAAGCTTCGCGCCGGCCGCACCCACCTCACCCTTCCACGCTTGCGGCGCGGGCCTCCCTCTCCGCCCTGAAGAGCGGAGAGGGGCATCTCCTCACACCTGTCCAATTCCCATCGGATGGTTTCGAGCACCCCGGCTAGAATCAATATTACCTCGTTATTCCCAAAAGCGGATCACCCGATAATCGCGACGCGCAGGTTGCAGGAGGCGGCTTGGGCTGGCGGCGGCCAAGCCTCCCTTACAAGTATCAATCATTAGTTTACCCTCTAATGTTTCTTCGCTGATAATACAGCGCTTCTGCAGCAGAATTGCGCTTATTGGTTGTATCCAAATCGGCGGCGGAGAACCCTATTCTACAACTCCATTAAGGCAATTCGGTGGTGGTCATTCCCGAGCGAACACCCCGCTCCGGCAACCCGGCTTTGTGCCGGCTGCTCAGAACCGATGGAAGGATGGAAGTGGTGACTCAGTTTGAATTTCGGCTTGTGCCCCTGAACCGACCTTTCCGGTAGTAAGTCGAACAGCTCAGTCGGGTAAGCAAGCCGTCGTTGTCGATCTGTCGCCCGGTATTCCCAATGACAAATCGGTTGACCTGGTGCCGGATATCCTCACTTTCAATCTGCACTCACCAGCACAGTCACGGCGCATGGAACAGCAAGATGGCGCGAGAGTGTCGGCCGCCTATCTCCGGTTTGCCGAGGACGAGGTCCGTGATAAGTCGCCGCTTTACGGTGAGGTTTTGCGTGGCGCGGCTTCTGACCCGGAGGTAATCGGGTTTCTGCTGACATTGCCGCGCGAAAAGCGGCAACCGAACCTATTTCTCGCCGCCGCCCGGCACCTCTTCGGCACGCCCGCCGGTTGGGATCAGTTGCGGCGCTGCGTGTTGCAGGACAAGGGCGCCTTGCGAGCCGTGATGCTGGCGCGTTCGACCCAAACAAATGAGCCCGGTCGATGCGCAGCCTTATTACCGGTGCTTGCCGGGCTTCCTGAGCCGTTGGCCCTACTCGAAGTCGGCGCGTCTGCCGGTCTCTGCCTGCTCCCCGACTTCTACGGTTACGATTATGGCCGGACTATTCTTCGTCCCGAGGCACCGCGTTCGACGCCGCCCGTCTTCCCCTGCACGATCAATGCCGCAACACCGGTCCCGGCAAGACCACCGCGCGTCGTCTGGCGGGCGGGACTCGACCTTAACCCAGTGGACCTCTCGGTCCCCGGCGAGGTCGACTGGTTGGAAGCGTTGATATGGCCGGAACAGACGGATCGGCTGGCAAGATTGCGCGCGGCGATCAAGATTGCCGCCGAGCAGAAGCCCCGGCTGATGAAAGGGGACCTGCGTACAGACCTCGCAGCACTCGCCCGAGAGGCACCGAAGGACGCTACACTTGTCATCTTCCATACAGCGGTATTGGCCTACGTCTCCTCAGCGGCGGAACGGGAGGAGTTCGCGCGATCAGCCGCCTTGCTCTGCGATTTTTGGATCGCGAACGAAATGCCGCAGGTGTTTCCGGACATCGCTCGGCGTGCCGGGCGGGAGGGGTCGAGGGGTAGCTTCCTGCTGTCCGTGAACGGTACTCCGATGGCCTGGGCCGATCCGCATGGCGCATGGCTCGACACGATCGGCGCCGCCCCGAGTCAACTGGCATCTTACGGTAACCGACGGTGAGCGACCGCTCATTCCCGATACTGTTGAAAAAGTCGCTGACCCAGCCGCTGCTCACAATATTAGTATCCAGATAGCTTTTTCTGCCATTATTTCTTGCATTATTGGGCACTGGATCGAATTAATCTTTCGCGAATTAATCGCCTTCTGACTTTTTCAACAGTATCGCCTCAAAGCAGTCGTCCCGAGCCGGCACCCTGCACGTTGGCCGCTGTACCACGCCTCGGCCGATGGCAGACAGCCTGTGGCTCAAGAGGATAGGTTGTCCTGATCTCCATGCGGCTCCGGAAAGACCAATCAACGCGGCGCGGCGAGAGAGGATGTGTCCCGGCAGGTACAGTGAACGAGGGTCCGGTCCATTTAACCCGGCTCACGGTCCATCAGGTTCTCGATCGTCATTCCGCCTGGGACAGGTATAAGGGCAAGAAGAAGCTCGTCGTCACTGACCGCGTGATCTTTATGGCCTTTCCCCTTCGTGTCTTCGAGGAAGACGATTGAGCCCTGGGTGAACGCTCGCCTCTCTCCGTCGCTGACCTCGACCTCCAGCTTACCTTTCAGAAATAGCACGAATTGTCGCGCCGGCGTCGGGTGCCAGTCGTGAGCGATCATGGCAGATGGAACACAAGAAACTGTACGTGAAGTGAAGCGAAAGGCGGTGAGGTGCGCATTGGAGGAAGGTGAGCCGCTACTGCGGTCAGGGTCAGCGGGATCTCAACGTCCGCGAAGTGCGACTCCCCGCGATCATCAGCAATTATATGAGTGACGATCACGGGTATGCGTCCCCTATTCGTTGAGACGATCATCCTGGATCGCGGGGCCTGCGTCAAACTCTCGCCGCGCCACCTAATGCCGCTTCGACTTGAAGCCGTACACTGTTTTCGCGGTTCGGCGAATGACCGGTTTCCACGTGCGCCGTGACAAGGCGGCGCTTTTCCAGTGGGTGCAAGGCCCACCCGGCGACCGCTCCCGCCGGAAGCAACCGGGGCAGGCATGGAGGTGACAAAATGTCTGAAGCCCTCGGCTAACAGTCACGAATTTGGTGACCGTGCGAGTGTGCAGGCCGCAACGCGAGTGAACGCCGAGCAATCCTCGAAAAGGACGATGTGCAGGCCGACCCGAAAGTGGAATCGGGGAAGGCTGACAC
>JAFAOB010000074.1 GCA_019238055.1 Alphaproteobacteria bacterium | reverse complement strand
GGCTGAATCCGACAACCACCGTTGCCTACCATCAGAGCGAGCACGCTGCCGAATAATGGCCCAGGTGGTAATGGCCGATGATAATGTTGCGTTCGGTAGCGCGATCGCCACAGGCGGCCCGCTCGGCGGCGCCGAAATAGCCTTTGTCGCGTTGGCCGAGGCGCTGGCGGCGCGGGGGCATTCGGTCGAGGTCCGCAATGGTTGCGAGGCGGCGCTGACCCACAACGGTGTACGCTGGGTGCCGCTGGCGCACGACATGCCCCATAACGGCGATCTTTACATCGGCAACCGCGGCCATCGGGTGATCGGGCTCGTCCGCCATGCGAAACGCCGGCTGTTCTGGCTGCACAACCCGGCGCGTTATCTACGAAAGCCGCGCAATGTTTGGCGGCTTGCCTGTTATCGCCCGACCTTGATCGTGACCGGGGACTATCACGCAAAGACAATCCCTTCATGGCTCGTGCATGGCGGCTGCGAGACGATCCCTTACGGCGTTCTCGACCAGTTTCGCACGGCCCAGCAGCGCGAGCCGCCGCCGCCGCACGCGATTTTTACGTCAAACCCGTTACGCGGGCTCGATTGGCTGCTCGATTTGTGGGCCCGGCAAATAATACCGGCTGTTCCCGAGGCCGAATTGCACATCTATGCCGGGCCGGCGGTCTACGGAGCGCTTGGAGAACGGCGGGCGAGCGACATGGAGGCCGTGCTTGCGCGGGCCGATGCCCTCGCGAGCCGTGGTGTGCGCCGTTTCGCCCCGGTCGGACGACAAGCGCTGGCGGGAGTGCTTGAAGGTGCGCGAGTCATGCTGTATCGCGGCGACCCCGGCGAGACCTTCTGTCTGGCGCTCGCCGAGGCGCAGGCAATGGGCGTGCCCGCAATCGTGACACCGCTCGGCGCGGTCGGCGAGCGGGTCATCGACGGCGTCAGCGGGCATGTCGCGACGAGCGACGAAGATTTCGCCGCGACGGCAATCGCCGTATTGCGCGACGACGATTTATGGCGGCGCTGGCATCGGGGAGCGCTCGACCACCAGCGTGGGCTCAGCTGGGACATGGTCGCTACTCGATTTGAAGCCCTGATTCGATGAGCCGGCGCCTGTTGCAGGCGATTGCCGGCGCGCGACACGGCGGGGCGGAGACTTTCTTCGTTCGTCTCGCCGCCGCCTTGCAGCGAGCGGGTGAAACCCAACGGGTGCTGATTCGGCGCGATGCCGACCGTGCCCAACGGCTGCGCGCCGCCGGGGTTGAGGTCGACGCGTTGGACTTTGGCGGCCCGCTCGATGTCGTGACCCGATGGCGCTTTCGGCGTGCGATCGCGGCGTGGCGCCCCGATATCGTGCTGACCTGGATGAACCGGGCGACGCGACTTTGCCCAAAGGGGGCCTTCGTGCATGTTGCCCGGCTCGGAGGATATTACGATTTGAAATATTATCGCCGATGCGATCATTTGATCGCCAATACTCGTGCCATTGTCGATTATGCCGTGGCCGAGGGTTGGCCAGCCGATCGCATCGATTACCTGCCGAACTTCGTTCTGGATATCGGCGCGGTGAAGCAATTCCGGCGTTCGTCCGGCGCGGCGCGGCATGTCCTCGCGGTCGGCCGCTTGCATGCCAACAAGGGCTTTGCCCTCCTGCTCGAAGCAGTGGCCTTAATGCCCGAGGTTCGATTGACGATCGCCGGCGACGGTCCGTTGCGCGGCGAACTCGAACAGCAAATGCACGGCCTCGGGATTGCCGACCGGGTCCGGTTCCTCGGCTGGTCCGACGATACCTCGGCCCTCTTCGCCGAAGCGGATTTGTTTGTCTGCCCCTCATTGCACGAACCGCTTGGCAATGTCGTAATCGAGGCTTGGTCGGCTGGGCTGCCGGTCATCGCCACTGCCAGCGATGGACCGGCGGCATTGATTGAGAACGAGGTCAACGGGCTGCTGGTGCCGTTGCCCGGGCAGCCGGGCGGTGGCCCGGCTGCACTCGCCGCGGCAATCGAGCGGCTGTGCCATAGCCCCGAACTGCGACTGCAATTGGCGCATGGCGGGCGGCGCGCATACGAGTCCGCATACACCGAAGCCGCGGTCGTTGCCGGCTATCGCGGCTTTTTCGACCGGTTGGCGCCGGCATGCGCGGCGAGCTGAATGGCTGACAACCGATCAACGGCTGCCGATATCCGCGGCGGCGCAGACGCCAAGCCAAGCGGCACAGTCCCGGTGTTGGTGCAGCCGAGCGCAATCAAAAACCTGCCTCCCCTCCCCTCCCTTGCCCGCTTCGGATGGCGAATGGAGGCAGGGGCAAGGGCCCGGTCCTGGGTTCGCGCTCGGCCGCTGCGATCGAGCGATTTCCCGAGCGGGACATCGCTTCATCACTTCTTTGCGTGGAATGAAGCCGCCCGACGGCGCGACCGGCGCTACACGATCGCCTGCGACCTCTATCGTCTGATTAGCGCGTTTGGGGATACCCCAATAATCCGTCAAGCGGCGGTTGCGCATTTGTGCTCGCGACCGGTGATCAGCGCGCGGAGCGAAACGCACATTTTCGTTCCGAATGAACTCTATGCGAAAGCGGATGGCCGCCCCGACGATATCAGTGTGACCGCATTCGCGGCCGCGCAACAAACCGTCAAACCGCTGATGGCCAGCATCGGGTCCTCCGACATCGATCTTCAGGCTGGCTTCTTTGTCGCCTTCGAGCGGCTTGCGAACGAAATCGATCTCGACGCTTTGGCACAGCGGCGGCCGCGGGTCGAGCCCTCACGGCGGCGGCCCTCTCCGCGTCGTATCCTGATCATCCGGCTCAGCGCGCTCGGCGATTTCGTCCAGGCCCTCGGACCCGCGGCGGCCATTCGCCGTCACCACGAAGCCGATCACATCACCTTGCTGACGACTGCGCCCTTTGCCGCTTTTGCTCGTCAGCTCGGCCTTTTCGATCACATAATGGTCGATCGCAGACCGGCGCCCTTTGACATCAGCGGCTGGCTGGCGCTGCGCCGCTATTTGCGGAATGGTCGTTTCGATCGCGTTTACGACTTTCAGACCTCGCAGCGATCGGCGGCTTATGCACGGCTGTTTCGTCCCGGTCCAATGCCGGAGTGGTCAGGGATTGCTGCGGGGTGCTCGCACCCCCACGCCAATCTCGCCCGCGACCGCCAGCATACGATCGATAAGCAGACCGAGCAGCTGCTAATGGCCGGAATCCATCCAACCTCCCTTCCCGCACTGCCGCCTATCGCTGTCGCATTGCCGCCAAGCCTTATAGGTCGCTCATTTATGCTACTGGTGCCGGGAGCTTCACCGCGTCACCCGGCAAAACGATGGCCCGCAAGCCGATATGGATTTTTGGCCAAGGCTTTGCTCGATCGCGGCTATGCCCCGGTCGTCATCGGATCAGGCGGTGAGCAGACCCTCGCGGCCGCCATTCGCGAGATCTGTCCGCAGGCTGTCGATCTCGTCGGCCGTACCGATCTTCTATCGGTGGCGGGTCTTGCCGAACGAGCTATGCTCACGATCGGCAACGATACCGGCGTCACCCACCTCGCGGCAGCAGCCGGCTGCCCGGTCGTCGTCCTGTTCTCGGCTGCCTCGGATCCAGCGTGGTGCGCACCGCGTGGTTCAGTGGTTCGGGTATTGATCGCCTCCGACCTCGAGACCCTCGAAGTCGATCGGGTTCTGGCCGAAGCCGTTGCGATCATCGATCGGCCAGCAATGCTCCAGGAGAGCGAGCGGGCCGTAGATGCGTCCGGCCAAAACGGGGCCCGGACCTGATGTGCGGCATCGCGGGGCTGATGACGCGCGACGGCGCGCCACCGTCCTCGGCACCGCTGCGTGCAATGGAAGCAGCGTTGCGCCATCGCGGGCCGGATGGTGTCGGTCACTACCGCTCGGCCGATCTCGCGATGGTCCAAACCCGGCTGGCGATCATCGATCTCGAAACCGGCGCGCAGCCGCTTTACGAGCCCGCCGGGGCTGCACTGATCGCCAATGCCGAGATCTACAATTACCTCGAGCTTCGCGAAAAACTGAGCAGCAGCACCCGCCCGATCGCGTTTTCGACCCAATCGGATTGCGAGGTGCCGCTCCACCTCTATCGCCGCCATGGGCTCGATTTTACTCGGCATCTGCGCGGCATGTACGCGATTGCGCTGCACGATCCCGCCGCTCGCCGGCTCGTGTTGACACGCGACCCGTTCGGCATCAAACCGCTTTACTATGCCGACACGGCCACGGGGTTTGCTTTTGCGTCGGAGCCGAACGCGCTGATCGAGGCCGGCATCGTCGCTCCCCAGCTCCTGCGCAGCGCTCGCGACGAACTCGTGCAGATGCAATTCACCACCGGGCGCGAGACCATCTTTGCCGGGATCAACCGCGTGCTACCGGGCGAAACCGTGGTTGTGCGCCAAGGGCGGATCGTCGATCGGCAGCGGCGCACGGCATTGCCCGAATACGGTCCGATCGATCTTGGCGAGGACGAGGCCCTTTCGCGCCTCGATGCCGCACTCGTCGACAGCGTGCGCCTGCATCAACGCTCGGATGTGCCGTTTGGCATGTTCTTATCGGGCGGCATCGATTCGACCGCGGTGCTGGCGATGATGGCGCGGCTCGCTGAGCGCCCGGTCAAGGCGTTTACGATCGGCTTTGCCGATGGCGAGGCCGACGAACGGCCAGCAGCACGAGCAGCGGCCAAGGCGGTCGGCGCCGAGCATGTTGAGGTCGAGTTCAGCGAAGCGGATTTCTGGCGGTCACTGCCCCAGATTGTGTCCGGCGTCGACGATCCGACGGCCGATTACGCGATCCTGCCGACCTGGGCGTTGGCCAACACCGCACGCGCTGCGGACATCAAGGTTATCTTATCGGGTGAAGGGGGCGACGAATTGTTCGCTGGCTATGGCCGATACCGTAGCATCCTGCGGCCATGGTGGGCAGGCGGACGGCGACCGCGTGCCCGCGGCATGCTCGACGATCTCGGCATTTTGCGCGGCGCCATCACCGGCTGGCGCGATGGCATCGCCGCGGCGGAGGCGCTGGCCGGCAGCCATGCGGGCACCCGGCTGCAGGCGGCGCAGGCGGTGGATTGCGCCGATTGGCTGCCGAACGATCTTTTGATCAAACTCGATCGCTGTTTAATGGCGCATGGCACGGAGGGCCGCACACCTTATCTCGATAGCGAATTGGTGGGTCTCGCATTCCGTTTGCCGGATGACCTGAAGATCCGCCGCGGTCTCGGCAAATGGCTATTACGGCGCTGGCTGTCCGAGCATCTGCCGCAAGCCCAGCCGCTCGCGCGCAAACGCGGATTTACCGTGCCGGTCACACGCTGGATCGCGCGGCGCGCCGAAGCGATCGGTCCGCTCGTCGCACATTCGCCCGCGGTGCGCGAGATCTGCCGCCCGGACGCGGTCGAGAACATGTTTGCTGCCGCGGGTCAAAGACGCGCTGGGCGCGCGTCCTGGACTTTGCTGTTCTATGCGCTCTGGCATCGCCACCATATCGAGCGCAGGATACTACCGCCCGATACACTCGCCGCTCTCGCCGACTGAAGGCGCTCGATTGCTGCTGTCCTGGTGCCGCCTTCGCAACTCACAAATTGCGCCCGAAGTATTCGCGATCCTCGGGCCGCGGCTGCCAGTTGGGATTGCTCGGCCATTCTTTGGTCCGGCCTGACATGCCATCGCCATAGCGCACCCGAAACAGCAAGGTGCGTTGCGGGCCATTGATGTATTCATGCAATTCGCCGCGCGGATGGACGACGAATGATCCCGGCACGATGCCGATCGTCTCGGTCGGCGTGCGCATCCTGCCGCCGCCCTCGAAGCAGAAATAGATTTCGGTCGCATCGGGATGGCAGTGATAGGGGCTCGTCTGTCCCGGCTCCCAGCAGGCAACCGTGACATCACCCTCGCCGGTCCGGCCGAGGACCTTTTCGATATGCTTTTTCGGATCGAACGCCTGCTCGGCTTTCAAATTAAAGCTGTACATCGGCTACTCTCGTCATTCGGTCAAGATCAGTAGAACCCAGCGAACACGCCGCTCGGTGCGCGTGATAACCGCGACTCGCGCATTTGCGGCAGCCGGCGGCCGCGCTGATCGCGGAGCAAGGCGTTACACGACGCCGCGAGAACGCAGGCCGGTAATCGCGGCGGCGTCAAAGCCGAGTTCGCCGAGAACTGCGTCAGTATGCTGACCCTGGTCGGGAGTCGGGCATAGCGTGTCGGGTTGTGGAAACGCGCTCAGATGGATCGGCTGGCCGACAACCTTTTGCGGACCAAGCTTTGGGTGATCGATCGGCTTGGCGATACCGAGATACCGCACCTGCGGGTCGGCAAAAGTCTGATCGATTGTGTTGATCGGTCCGCACGGCACACCGGCCTTGCTCAACAGCTTGACCCAGTAGGCGTTCGGATGGCGGCGCATGATCTCATTCAGATGCGCGATCAGCGCCTGGCGGTTTTTCGCGCGAGAAACGACGGTCGCGAAATCGGGATTTTCCAGCAAATCGCGCGCCCCCGGCGCCTCACAGAAGCGCCGCCACAGATTATCGCCGGAGGCGGCGATATTGATAAAGCCATCCGCGGTCTGGAACATGCCGGTGCCAGGCGAGGTCGGGTGGAAGTTGCCCTCCTGCCCCGCGATCTCGCCCTTCATCAGATAACGCGCCGCCTGGAAATCGAGCATATAGATCTGCGCTTCGAGCAGCGAGGTGTGGACCCATTGCCCTTCGCCGGTGCGCTCGCGCGCGAGCAGCGCCAAGACAATGCCGTAGGACAACAAGAGCCCGGCCGAGGTGTCGTTGTTCGCGATGCCGACCCGCACCGGTCCCTGTCCCGGATGACCGGTGATCGACATCAACCCACCCATCCCTTGCGCGATCTGGTCGACGCCGGCGCGGCCGGCATAAGGCCCGTCTTGGCCAAACCCGGAAATGCTGCCATAGACGACGCGCGGATTGATCTGTTTGACCGCTTCGTAATCGATGCCAAGCCGGTGTTTAACATCGGATTTGTAGTTCTCGACGATGACATCGGCGCGCTGCGCCAGCTGAAAGAAGATATCGAGACCCTCCTTGCTCTTGAGGTTCAAGGTCATAGACCGCTTATTGCGATGCAAATTCTGAAAATCGGGACCATCGCGGCGGCTGCCGGTGGCATCCACCTGTTCGCCGGGTGGCTCGATTTTGATGACCTCGGCTCCCCAATCGGCAAGCTGGCGCACAGCGGTTGGGCCAGCGCGATGTGCCGTCAGGTCGATCACGAAAAAACCATTGAGCGGCAATGGCGGGGTCATGGTCATCTTCCTCGACCGGAAACGAACAAAGCCATTTGTGTCATGTCTGGGGCGGAGAGAAAACCCCGAGCTCGTCCGGGATCATATGACAGGTCAGGAACACCCGCGGCATATGTCAGTCGGTTGCAAGCCGCACTAGGGCCGGGCAACGCGCCGGGCAGAGGAGTACCCGACGCAGAAGCGGCTCACTTGCTGTTTTTGGCGGCGGCGTGTTCGGCTTTCGACATCGTCAGTTTTTCGGGATGAATGATGGTCTTATTGGCGGCGGCACGGGCGGTGCCAAGGTTTGGAAATTCGGTCTCGCTGTCCTCGCGCTGCAGCACATAGGTTGTCGATATCGGCTTTCCGCTCTTCTGGTCCGCGACGGTTCGCTTGATGATCGTCCAGTGGACGCGGCGGCTGCCGCTTTCCTCGGCCTCGTCCGGAACATCCTCAAAACCGCGATCGACCATCGATTCGAGCGTATAGAGCTTCAGCTCGACCCGTCGCGGCGCCGCGTCGCGTCCCCGGCCACGCTGACCTTCGCGCCTACCATCCGGGCCGCGGCCGCGCGCAGCGCGGTCGTCCCGCTCGCGACGACCAGGACCGCCGGCTTCGCGGTCTCGCGACCCGCCACCGGGGCCGCGACGCTGCGGTTGGCCGTCCCGGTTGCGGTCCGGTTGAGCTGTCCTCGATCGCTCATCGCCGCGGCGGCGATCACGTCCTCGCGGTGGCCGACCAAACTGCTGCGGGGCTTCGAGCGATTGCGTTTCGCTTGCCGCCGCGGCCCCCGGAGGACGCGGCCCTGGCCGCCTTCGCCGCCGACGCCGCGGCACCTCGCCCTCGGGACGCGGCGTGCCAGATGGGGCTTCGCCCCCAGGTGCGGCAGCCAACCCTTCACCCTCGGCCGCGGTGCCAAGCGCCGGCGTGTTTTCCGCTGCTCCGGGTTGCAGACCGGGTGGACGCGGCAATTGGCGCCGACCACGCACCGGCCGCCGCAAATGAAGTGCCGGCCGCTCGGAGCGCCCTTCGCTTGCGAGACCAGCCGTATCTTCAGCACTACCCTCCGGGGCCGCGGCATCGCCGATACCAGACGCTGGCGCGGCATCGAGCGGCGGCAGCGCCGATCCCAATGCCGCGGGCGCCGATCCCAAGACCGCGGGCGGTGGCCGCCGTCGGCGACGGCGGCGGTGCGGGCGATCGCTTGCCGGGGCAGCCGCACCTGATGCCAAGTTGGTCTCCGCAGCCGCCTCATCGGGACGCGGATCGGCACTTTCGGCGATGCTGTCGAGCGAGACCTCGACAGCGGCGGGTCCCATAGCTTCAGAGGTGGCGCCTGGATCAATTTGCGGGCGGCGTCTGCGGCGTCTGCGCCGACGGTGCAGCGCGGCGCTTGGTGCGGACTCGCCCGGCGCTACCGGTTCGGCCGTATCACCCGCGTGGCTCGGGGCCGTATCGTCAGATGAGCCCGCGGACGGAGACTCGCGGAGCTCCGCGCTGACCCGGTCACTTTGCGGATCGTCTGCGGCTGGCGGCATCACGGCGTTTCCTCGGCAGAATCTTGGCGCTCACGATGTCAGCGCGAGCCGCCATAATATTGGTCGATGATCGATTAGGAGAAAGAGTGGTGATGTCAAGCGTGATCGGCGGGGCGATGCTGCCCCATGCCCCGCAGTTCTTTACGATGCCCGAAACCGAAGACCGCGGCACAGTCGAGCGGGTCAGGGAGACGGCGGCTGAAATCGGTGCTCGGCTGAAGGCGCTGGCCCCCGATCTGTGGATCATCTTCGCCAACGACCACGCCGAGCAGTTCTTTCACATGGCGGCCCCGCCATTCACGGTCCATGTCGGAAGTGAAGCCAACGGTGCCTTTGCCGGCCGCGAATTTCACTGGCGAGTGCCGGGCGAGATCGGCTTTGAGATCGTGCGCCAGATGTACGGCCAGGGTTTCGACCCGGCCTTTACCAGCATCGCCAAGATCGATTATGCGCTCGGCATTCCGCTGACCCATCTCGGCGTCACCGATCCGGTGCTGCCGATCTACATCAACGCCTATCTGCCGCCGCAGCCGAGCACCGAACGCTGTTATGCCTTCGGCACGGCGTTGGCACGAATCGTCGGGGCGATGGGGCTGAAAACTGCCGTGGTCGCGAGTGGCGGCATGTCGCATTACCCCGGCACTGACCGCTACGCCGAGCCCGATCTCGCCTGGGATCAGAAGGCGCTCGATCGCATCGCCAGTGGCAACCTCAAATCGCTCGCCGGCTACTGACCTGCCGAGCCCTGAGGAAAGCGCGGCAGCATCGGACCTGATCCGACCGGAGGCGGTCGGCTGCTACCGCCGAAACCTATGGCTCGCACCGAGGGCTCCTCATCCACCTGCCACGCTTCGGATCAGCTGTTCATTTGTATAGGGTTTGGCGAGAAATTTGGCGCCGTCGACAAATAGCACGAGCATGCCATCGGTCTGGCCGCCGCCAGTCGTGTAGATGACGCGCAGGCTGGGACGAAGTGCCACCGCTCGGCGGGCTAGCTCAAGGCCGTCAATCGCGTCCGGCCCGTCCGGCAGATTGATATCGGTGAACAAAACGTCGATTGGCTGGTCCTGCCCGATCAAGGCTAGCGCCTCCCTTGCGTTTGCCGCCGACAAGGTTTCGCAGCCCAAATCCTCGATGATCGATATGGCGAGAGCACGAATCGTCGGCTCATCTTCCACCACCAGAACCGCTTTTGGTTTAGCCCGTTGCTTCACTGGCCGCCTCCCGCTCCAGCACTCAACTATCAGAGCGGGACAAAGTTCCGGCGCGAAACTTATTTTACAAAACTCGTTACATATATTACCTGGGCAGCAGAATTATTATATCTGCTCCGACGAGCACTGCCATACTCGCGCTCCCACACTGATGCGCGCCCGTGTTAGGTCGCGCCCGTCTGCTCATGCCGGGCGCAGAAACGCGCTACGCATTGGCAAGATAATCGAGCGCGGCATTTACGCCACCCGCGCGGTGCGGGATGCCGGCCCGGTGCAAGCCCATTTCGACCCCGCTTAACGTCCCGCACAGCATCAAATCGTTGAACCAGCCCAAATGGCCGATGCGGAAGATCTTGCTCTTCAGCCGACCGAGACCCGTGCCGAGCGACATGTCAAAGGCGGCGAGAATGATCTCGCGCAGCCGGTCGGCGTCGTAGCCGTCCGGCACCAACACCGCAGTCAGCGAGTTCGAATGCTCGTGCGGATCGGCGCACAGCACCTCAAGGCCCCAGCCGGCGACCGCGCGCCGCGTCGCCTCGGCATGGCGCGCATGGCGACGAAAGACGGCGTCGAGCCCCTCTTCATCGAGCAGCATGTGCAGAGCTTCACGCAGCCCGAATAACAGGTTGGTGGCCGGCGTATAGGGAAAGAAGCCGGTCTCTGCTGCTTCCCCCATTGCCCGCCAATCCCAGTAGGAGCGCGCCAACCTGGCATGCTCGGCGGCGGCCAGCGCCTTTCTTGACACGGCGTTGAAGCCGAGCCCAGGCGGCAACATCAATCCCTTTTGCGAGCCGCCAACCGTGACATCGACCTTCCACTCGTCGTGACGATAATCGATCGAGGCGAGCGAGGAGATCGTATCGACCATGAACAAGGCGGGATGACGCGTGTGATCGATTGCAGCGCGGATTTCGGGAATGCGGCTCGTGACGCCGGTCGAGGTTTCATTGTGAACGACGCAGACCGCCTTGATCTGATGAGCTCGATCGGCCGCGAGTTTTTCTTCGACCTGCGCCGGATCAACACCGTGCCGCCAATCGCCCGGCACAAAGTCGATATCGAGCCCGAGCCGTCCGGCCATCGCCCGCCACAGACTCGCGAAATGGCCGGTCTCGAACATCAACACGCGATCGCCGGGCGACAACGTGTTCGACAACGCCGCCTCCCACGCGCCGGTGCCCGACGACGGATAGATGACCACCATCTCCTGCGTCTGAAAAACGCGCTTCATGCCGGCGATGACGTCCTTGGCCATCTCGGCAAATTCCGGCCCGCGATGGTCGATGACCGGCATTGCGATCGCCTGCAGGATTCGGTCCGGCACATTGGTCGGCCCGGGGATCTGCAGAAAGTGACGGCCGCTAGGCCGCGCCGGGACGTTGCTTCTCATCGCCGGTTCCCCGATCGCGTGCTATTCGGCGGCGTCGCGCCGCGGCGGCGAGGCGCGGGTTCCCGCATGCCGGTCGATCTCCTTCTGGATCGCCGCACTCGCCTTGCCG
>JAFAOB010000428.1 GCA_019238055.1 Alphaproteobacteria bacterium | reverse complement strand
TCGCTATGCCTGCCAGCAATGCGGTGCGGTGCATGCCAAATGGATCGGCCGCTGCGACGCCTGCGGCGCTTGGAACAGCCTGATCGAGGAGTTGCCGCGCGAGGCGCTGCCTAAGGGGATAGAGACGAGCAGTGGCCGCGCTATCGGGTTTGTCGGGCTCAGCGGACCGAGCATGCTGCCGCCCCGCAGGCGCACCGGCATCGCCGAGCTCGATCGCGTCTGCGGCGGCGGGTTGGTACCCGGCTCCGCCATTCTTGTCGGTGGCGATCCAGGCATTGGCAAATCGACCTTACTGCTGCAAGCAGCCGCCGCACTCGCCACCTCGGCGGATCAGTCGGGGAATACGGCCTACATTACCGGCGAAGAGGCGATCGACCAGGTCCGCCTACGGGCTGAGCGGCTTGGTGTCGCGCACCACCCAGTCTTGCTCGCGGCCGCCTGCAATGTTCGCGATATCCTGGCCTCGATCGATCGCAATGATGCACCTGAGCTCGTTGTGATCGATTCGATCCAGACGATGTTTCTCGACACCCTCGACAGCGCACCCGGTACGGTCAGCCAAGTACGCGGCGCCGCGCAAGAATTGATTCGGGTCGCCAAGCGGCGCGGTTTTGTGGTCGTGCTGGTCGGACACGTCACCAAAGAAGGGGTGATCGCCGGACCGCGCGTGCTCGAACACATGGTCGATACTGTGCTCTATTTTGAAGGCGAGCGCGGCCATCGCTTTCGGATCTTGCGCGCGGTCAAGAACCGCTTTGGCCCTACCGACGAGATCGGTGTGTTCGAGATGAGCGATCGCGGGTTGGTCGAGGTACCAAACCCGTCGGCGCTGTTTCTCGGCGGCCGACAAACCGAGGTCACCTCAGAGGACGAGCAGGGCGACACTATACCCGCCCCGCCGGTCAGTGGCTCGGCAGTATTCGCCGGGATGGAGGGGACGCGGCCGGTGCTGGTAGAGGTCCAGGCGCTGGTCGCCCCGGCCGTGCTCGGGACGCCGCGCCGGGCAGTTGTGGGCTGGGACGGTACCCGGCTTGCAATGATCACCGCAGTGCTCGATGCCCGTTGCGGGCTTTCGGTCGGAGCCAATGACATTTACCTGAACATCGCGGGCGGGTTGCGCATTGCCGAGCCGGCGGCCGACCTGGCCGTTGCCGCGGCACTCCTATCGGCGCTCAGTGAAACCCCGGTTCCGGTCGATATCGTCGTGTTCGGCGAAATCGCATTATCGGGTGAGATCCGTCCTGTGGGTCACAGCGAAGCCCGGCTTAAGGAGGCTGCAAAGCTCGGCTTTGTCGAAGCCTGGGTACCGCGCCGCAGCAGTCGCACGCGGAATAACGGCGGCTCCGCGCTTGAGATAACCCATATTGGTCACCTTGGCGATCTCGTCGCCCGATTGTTACCAAAGCGCGCGCGCTCGCCCAGCGAGCGCATTGGAGTTGCGTCGTGAACCTCGTTGATGTGGCAGTTCTGATCGTCATTGCGCTGTCGGCGATGTTTGCCTTTGCTCGCGGTTTTGTCCGCGAGGCGTTATCGCTCGCTGCCTGGATCGGCGCAGCACTGATCACGTTCTATGGTTTCGACGCGGTTTATCGCATCACAGCGCGGTTTGTGACCACAACGCTGCTCGCAGACCTAGTCGCCGGCGCAGCGCTGTTCCTGGTTTCGTTGATCCTGTTGACGATCCTGACCGGCTATATTGCCAACTATATGCGATGGAGCGCGTTAACGCCGGTGGACCGGACCCTGGGGCTGATCTTCGGCATAGCGCGCGGTGCGGCGCTCGTATCAATGGCCTATTTTTTGGTCGATATCGCGCTGCCGGCAAATGATCGGCCGGGCTGGCTGATAAATGCTCGCAGCCAGCCAATGCTGGCACAAGGAGCAGGTGTGGTGCGGGACGTTTTGCCCGCATCGCTGCAATTGAAGAGTGCGGTAGCGGTCGATGATACCCAGCGAATGCTCGGCCAGGCAAAAACGGCGCGCGAGGCGATGGGCGCATTAGTGACGCCGGCTGTGCCGATCCCGCCTAAGCCGCCACGGGCGGCCGCGCCAACCTACAAACCATCCGACCAGCACGACCTCGATCGCCTGATCGATAACTCGCATTAAAACGGGGTAGGGCAGGGGACGGCACTCGTAGGCGGCAGCCACAGTGACCATTTTAGATAAATCAAAGCGAGGATCGCCGATGCCTAATACCGATCCCGTCAATCCCGCAATAGACGATGCCGACGTTTCGGATACAGATGATCTGCACGAGAAATGCGGTGTATTTGGCGTATTCGGGCACCCCGAAGCCGCTGCGCTCGTCGCACTTGGCCTGCACGCGCTGCAGCATCGCGGCCAGGAGGCAGCGGGCATCGTCGCCTATGACGGTGAGCAATTCAATGTCCACCGCGGGATGGGCCAGGTCAGCGATAATTTCAGCTCAAAGAAGGTTATCGGAAGATTGCGCGGGCGCGCTGCAATTGGCCATGTTCGCTATGCGACAACCGGCGAAGTGGCGTTGCGCAATGTCCAGCCGCTATTCGCCGATTTCGAATTCGGCGGCCTCGCTATTTGCCATAATGGCAATCTGACCAACTCGTATCGGCTGCGACAGCGCTTGGTTCATCGCGGCAGCCTGTTTCAATCGACCAGCGACACCGAAGTCATCATTCACCTGATCGCGACCAGCGTCAAAGAGACAGTCCTCGATCGGCTGATCGACGCATTGCGTCAGGTTCAAGGTGCCTATTCTTTGGTGGCGCTGTCACAGGACGGAATCATCGGCGTACGCGACCCGCTCGGTGTGCGGCCCTTGGTGCTGGGACGGCTTGGCGAGGCCTGGATACTGGCATCGGAGACCTGCGCCCTTGACATCATCGGCGCCGATTTCGTCCGTGATGTCGAACCGGGTGAGATCGTTATGATCGGTGCCGGCGGGATCAGAAGCCTATTGCCGTTCATATCGCCGAAGAGTCGGTTCTGCGTTTTCGAGCATATTTATTTCGCACGCCCTGATAGCATCGTCGAAGGTGTGAGCGTGTACGAGGCGCGCAAACGCATCGGCCGCGAGCTTGCCCGGGAGAGCCATGTCGATGCCGATATGATCGTTCCGGTCCCGGATTCGGGGGTGCCCGCCGCGATTGGATATTCGCAGGAATCGGGCATTCCGTTCGAGCTTGGCATAATTCGCAACCATTATGTCGGCCGCACTTTTATCGAGCCGACCGACCAGATCCGCCATTTAGGCGTGCGCCTAAAGCACAACGCCAGTCGCGCCAATCTCAGCGGCAAGCGGGTGATCCTGGTCGATGATTCGATCGTGCGCGGCACGACGTCGATCAAGATCGTCGAGATGGTTCGGCGCGCCGGCGCTCGCGAGGTTCATATGCGGATCTCGAGCCCGCCGACCGCCTATCCCTGCTATTACGGGATTGCCACCCCGGAACGCGACCAGCTTTTGGCGGCGCGCTACGATGTTGCGCAAATGGCCGAGTATATCGGCGTCGACAGCCTCGCCTTTTTGTCGATTGACGGTCTCTATCGGGCAATGGGCGAGCCGCGGCGCGATTCTGGGGCACCGCGTTTTTGCGACGCCTGCTTTACCGGCGACTATCCGATCCCGCTACCCGACGCCAATGACGGCAAAATCTCCGTGCAATTGTCGTTATTGGCGGGCCCGTCTTGAGATCGTTCTTGTCAGCTTCAGGCAGCGATACCCGCCAAGGACGGCTTGCCGGCAAGATTGCGTTGATTACCGGCGCATCGCGCGGCATCGGCGCTGCGGTCGCGCTGCGTTTTGCGGGTGAGGGGGCTCACCTCGTCCTGGCAGCGCGCACGGTCGGCGGTCTCGAAGAGGTCGATGACGCAATCCGCGCCATTGGCGGGACGGCCACGCTCGTGCCGCTCGATCTGCGCGACTTCGTCAAGATTGATGAGCTGGCGGCGGCCCTTCTCGACCGCTATGGCCGACTCGACATCCTTGTCGGCAACGCCGGCGAGTTCGGGATTTTCTCACCGCTCGGCCACATCCCGCCATCGGTCTGGGCGGAGGTCATCGACCTCAACCTGACCGTGAACTGGCGATTGATCCGGGCGATGGACCCGTTGCTGCGCGCCGCCCCGGCCGGGCGTGCGATCTTTGTGACGAGTGGCATCGGACGCGACACTCTCGCTTACTGGGGGCCTTATGTGGTCAGCAAGGCTGCCCTTGAGACGCTGGTCAAGATCTACGCCGCCGAGATCGCCAACACCCGCATTCGCGCCAACCTGATCGACCCTGGCACGGTGCGCACACGGCTGCGCATGCGCGCTTTTCCCGGCGAGGATCCGGATTCGGTCCCGCCGCCCGAAAGCATCACAGATCTCTTTGTCGAACTCGCTGCAACCGAATGTACCCGCAACGGCGAGGTTGTCGCCCTCCCACGCGCCGCGCGACAGGACTAGGCATCGGTTGGTGCGGCCGTCCGCGGCGAGACCGGTCAATCGGGTTCTGCGGCGTTCGCCTACATTATGCGATCTTGCAGTCGATAGACCGAGAACGGCAGGATCGCCGATCAGCGCATGCGGTTTTGGAGAAAGGCAAGACCGGCGTCGAGCAGATTGCCTTGCGGCGGCACTTCGCCGTTGGGGGTCAGGTGGTCCACCAACTGCGGCAAATGCTCGGCGATCTGCGGCAGCAATTGTTCGACCGGCAATCCGGTTTTGGCTGCGATCTGTTGGACCAAATCGGAGCCCAGAACATTATGGAGCGCCTGTGGCTCAACCGATTGGTTCGCACCCGTCCCGACCCAGGATGCGATCGTGTCGCCCAACCCGGCGCTCTCGAACTTCTCGACCAGACCGCCGAGGCCGCCCGCGTGATCGCCGAGCGCCGCGACCAGCGCTTCCGGCACGCTCGCCGTCTGATCATCGCTTTTCCCCAATAGCGAACTGATCGTATCAAACAAGCTCATCAAAGCCCCCTCATTTTGTCGTCGCCTTGGTATTAGCAGTGCTCGCCGCTTTTTTTGTGGTTTTGCTGGCGCGCGCGCCGGCAGCGTGGTAGCCGGCCTGATTGGCGTCCTTCTCGCACATGAAAGCACCGTGCCTGGTCTTGCCATAATACCGATCGCCGCTGGTGTGATAAGCTTTGGAGCCGCTGAGATTGGCCCAGACGATCGTGTCCCCCGGGCAGTGCGCCTTGGCCCCTTGCTCAGAGGAGAACTGGTTGGCAGCAAGACCCTGTGTCGCCGCGGCACCTGCCGAAGACGGAGACACAGCGGGCGCGGCAGGCCGTGTTTGGCCATAGGCGGGGAGTGCTGCAAGCGCAGCAAAGAATACCGCAACCATCGCCGATTTCGCCATCCTGATCCTCTCTCGCTAAGTAGAGCCCAATTAAAACACGTAAGCTTTAACGCACCGCAACCGTGCGTGCAAAAAAAGTGACTTAGGATCGGAGCCCCGAGGCTCAGTCGGCAAAGGGGTTTTTACCGCCGCGTACCATCAATCGAATGGGCGCGCCGGGCAGATCGAAGGCTCCCCGCAAGGCGTTGACAAGATACCGCCGATACGAGTCCGGAAGCTCGCTCGGCTTTGACATGAACAAGGCAAAGGTGGGGGGGCGGATATTCGCCTGCGTGATATAGCGCAGGCGGAGACGCCGGCCGGCCACCAGCGGCGGCGGATTACGCTCCTGTACGGCGGCAAGCCAGCGGTTCAGATCCGAGGTTGGAATGCGGCGATTCCACACAACATCCGCGAAGATGACCATCTCCATCATTGCGTCGAGCCCATAACCGGTCAGTCCCGAGACAGGCACCAGTGAGAGGCCGAGGAGTTGCGGCAGCGCTGCCGGGAGCCGCTCTCGCATTGCTTTGAGCATAGCGGCGCGATCGCAAACCGCGTCCCATTTGGTAGCGGCTAGCACCGCGGCGCGGCCCTCCTCCGCGACCATGCGGGCAATCGTCAAATCCTGCTTTTCGAGCGGTTGCAGGGCATTGATGACGACGACAACGACTTCCGCGAAGCGGATTGTGCGCAGTGCGTCAGCCACCGAGAGCTGTTCAATCTTGCTCTCGACGTGCGAGCGGCGGCGCATGCCGGCGGTATCGACGAGCCGGATCGAACGGCCTCGCCAACTCCAGTCGACGGCGATCGCATCTCGGGTGATGCCGGCCTCGGGCCCAGTCACGAGCCGTTCCTCGCCAATGAGGCGATTGACCAGGGTTGATTTGCCGACATTTGGGCGACCGACGATCGCCAGATGCAACCGCGCCGATGGCGCCGCTGTGGTTTCACCGTTCGGCGCCGCCTCGCGGGAGAACGGCGCTAGCCGTTCGTAAAGCTCAGCCAGCCCCTCCCCGTGCTCTGCCGACACCGGCACCGGGTCACCAAGGCCAAGCCGGTAGGCTTCGCTGACCCCGGCGACGGCGATTCGGCCTTCGCTCTTATTTGCAACGAGCACCACCGGTTTTCCGGCACGCCGCAACCAGTTGGCAAAATGTCGGTCGGCTTCGGTGACACCCTCCCGTGCATCGATTACCAGCAGCGCCACATCGGCATCGGCGAGAGCCCGCTCGGTTTGCACCTGCATGCGAGCCGTCAGCGAAGCTGGTGTGGCCTCTTCGAGGCCAGCAGTATCAATCACCCGAAAATCAAGATCGGCAATTTTGGCGTCGCCCTCGCGACGATCGCGGGTCAGTCCGGGTGTATTGTCGACGAGTGCCGCCCGGCTGCCGACAAGGCGATTAAACAGCGTCGATTTACCGACATTCGGGCACCCAAGAATGGCAACCGCAAAACTCATCGAGTGGCGCCCCGCAAATCATGATCAAATCAGCGATAAGCAGAAAGCTCGCCGTTATCGGTCAATATATAGAGCGTGTTGTTGGCAATCACCGGGTCGATAAACGCGTCCCCTGGGATTCGCTCGCGGCCAAGCGGCTCGCCAGTATAGGGGGAGACCGACAATGCCCAACCGTCGGAGGATAGAACAATCAGCCGATCACCGCCGAGCACCGGTCCGGCCCAAGCGATCGGGTCCTTTTTTTTCTTCTCATTCTCATAGCTCGGCAGCTGGCGCAGCCAGCGCACCTTGCCGTCCTTTTGGGTCAGGCAAAATAGCTCGTTGTCGTTCGACAACACATAAACATAGTCGCCGGCGACCCAGGGGCCATGGCTTGATCCAATATCCTGCTCCCAGGCCCGCTCGCCGTCGCGTAAATCAATTGCGACCATGCGGCCGGCGTGGCTGATCGCAAAAACACGGTCATGATCGATAACCGGGCGACCGCGAATGTCGGCCAATGCGGAGACCGCATCGACCGCGCGTGCCGAGGCGAGACTGTCGGACCATAGCGGCCGGCCATTCTCGATCGTCAGCGCGCCGATTTCGCCCGAAGAATAGCCGACAACCACGACCTCGCCTTCAACCGCCGGACTAGCACTACCGACCAACGTCGCGGTTTCCGGAATGCCGTTGTGAGTCCACAGGCGTCGTCCGTCATCGGCAGCGAGCGTCACCAACTCGTTGTCGACAGTAACGACATAGACCCGCCCGTCGGCCACCGTCGGCCCGCTGCGTACCGGCGCCTCAACGGCGGTCTTCCAAATCACTTTGCCGTTCTTGGGATCGAGCGCCAGGACTCGAGCGTATCCCGATGACACATAGAGCCGCCCCTTCCAGAAAGCGACACCGCCACCGAACGAGCTACCGCTATCATCGGACGGCTTTACGTCGACTTGCCAGATCCGATTGCCGTTCGACGCATCATAGGCGCTCACCTGGGACCCGCCATCCATCGCATAAACCCGGCCGTCGACGACGATCGGCGGGGACAGCACCTGGGTGTAACGTGACGAACCCTCGCCGACGCTGACCTTCCACACCGCTCGCAGTGTATTCGGCAGTGCCAGATGCTGCATTGCATGCTCCGGGTACCCGCCCGGCTCCGGCCAGTCGGAGTTGACCACCGGATGTGGTAGGCTGATCGGGGTGTTGGCCAACGCCGGATCGGGCTTGAGCTGGCGATCGAGGCTAAGGACAGAAATGCGCTCGCCGGGAAGCGGCTGTTTTTTGCTTTCGAACCAGCTGCAGCCGCTTGCGACAAACGCGACGAGCAGAATCGCAACGCCGGCTACTCGAACCATTGGATCAGCGAAACCGATTATGGGGCAAGCGCCGCGACCATCCCGGCGGCGCGGGCACGCATGTCATGTGGGGCAGCAAGGTCGTCAGCCAGGGTCTTATAGGTACTGAGGGCCGCTTTATTGTCGCCGAGCTTTAATTCAGCCGCCGCACTCAGTTCGAGTGCGGTGGGCCGCCACGGGCTGTCAACCGTGGTCAGCGGCTCCAGCCGCATGATCGTCGCCTTTGGGTTGTTGTCATCCTGCATGACCGAGAGCACTGTCGCCAGCCCGCGCAAGACTGGGCTAACATTGCTTTCCTCAGCAATGCGATCATAGGCCGCGGCGGCCTTCTTTGGACTACCTGACTTCCGCAACAAGGCTGCGTCTTCAAACGACGCGAGCACGCCATAGCCGCCGCCGTCTTTGGCGATCGTCGCAAACACCATCGCCGCATCAGTGGTCCTTCCGGCCCGAGCCAGCGCCAACCCGCTTGCAAAGCGCGCCGATTCCGCTTGGCGCAATAAGAGCTGGTGAGAGCGCCAGGCCGCGATACCACCTGCTGCCACGAGCACGAGAATCACCACTGCTATGATGTGGCGACCATACCGGGCCCACAACGCCAGCAGATTGTCGCGACGAAGCTCTTCGTCGATCTCGCGGAAGATGTCGCTCACGCACTCGTCCCACCCACCGACCCTCGGATAGAAGCGGTTAGCACATCCGCTCGCCCGGAGGGAGGCAGATTCTTGTCGCTCATGTTGCTACTCTCACATGGTTCCCTGGGCTCGCCTTGACAACGCTCTGTTTTCCGTGCCGTCTACACTCGTTTGTAAGCCGGCGCGGATTATCTGTGGCTGATGCACGCCTATCGGAGCCATACCTGCGGTGAGTTGCGCCTCGCCGATGCCGGGCAGCCGGCCCGCTTGTCGGGTTGGGTGAACCGCAAACGCGACCACGGCCATCTGCTGTTCATTGACCTGCGCGATCATTACGGGATCACGCAATGCGTGATTGACGTGTCGTCGCCGCTATTCGCGGCTGCCGAGGCATTGCGTCTCGAAAGTGTCGTGACCGTCACCGGACGCGTCGCCGCTCGCACCGCCGACACCGTCAACCCCAACCTGCCGACCGGCGAGGTCGAGTTGTTCATCGCCGAGCTTGCGGTGCAGTCGACGGCTGAGGTGTTGCCGTTTCCGGTCAATAGCGAGGCCGAGACCCCCGAAGACATGCGGCTGACCTATCGCTTTCTCGATTTGCGGCGCGAGCGCATGCACGCCAACATTATGCTGCGCGCGCAGGTCATCGCGTCAATCCGGCGGCGCATGATCGAGCAAGGTTTCACCGAGTTCCAAACACCGATTCTGACCGCAGATTCGCCTGAAGGGGCGCGGCCCTATTACGTGCCGAGCCGGCTTCACCCCGGCGAATTTTACGCCTTGCCGCAGGCGCCTCAACAATTCAAGCAATTGCTGATGGTTGCCGGGTTCGACCGGTATTTCCAGATTGCCCCATGCTTTCGCGACGAGGCGGGTCGCGCTGACCGCGCGCCGGGGGAGTTCTATCAGCTCGATTTCGAGATGTCGTTTGTCACCCAGGAAGACGTGTTTGCCGCGATCGAGCCGGTATTGCACGGCATCTTCAAGGAATTCGGCGCCGGCTGGCCGGTCACGACGCCACCCTTCCCGCGCATCGCCTATCACGAGGCGATGCAACGCTATGGCACTGACAAACCCGACTTGCGCAATCCGCTCGAGATGCGCGACGCAACTGCGCATTTCCGCGGCTCGGGGTTCAAGGTGTTCGCCGATCTGATCGCAGCCAACCCCGATAGTCGGGTATGGGCAATCCCGGCGCCGACCGGCGGCAGCCGGGCCTTTTGCGATCAGATGAATTCCTGGGCCCAATCCGAGGGCCAGCCGGGTCTCGCGTATATTTTCTTCCGCAACGACGAGGGAACGGGGCCGGTTGCCCGCAATCTCGGCCCGGAAACAACCGAGGCCCTGCGGTGCGAGCTTCGGCTGGGTGATGGCGACGCGGTATTCTTTGTCGCCGGCGTGCCGCGCCAGTTTGGCGCGTTCGCCGCTGCCGCACGGTTGCGAATCGGCCGGGAACTCGGTCTGACGCGCGACGGCGTTTTCGAATTCTGCTGGATCGTCAATTTTCCGATGTACGAATTGAGCGAGGAAACCGGACAGATCGAGTTCAGCCACAACCCGTTTTCGATGCCGCAAGGGGGGCTTGCCGCACTCGAACAACAAGATCCGCTCAAGATCCTGGCACATCAATACGATATCGTCTGCAATGGCGTCGAATTGGCCTCGGGTGCCATCCGCAATCATCGCCCCGAGATCATGTACAAGGCGTTCGCGATTGCCGGCTACAGCCCACAGGATGTCGAGACCCGCTTTGGCGGTATGCTGCGCGCCTTCCGCTACGGCGCGCCACCGCATGGTGGGCTGGCGCCGGGTATCGACCGCATTGTCATGCTGTTGGCCGACACCCCCAACATTCGCGAAGTTATCACCTTTCCGATGAACCAACAGGCTCGCGACCTGATGATGGGGGCGCCGGCGCCTATCCCGCCCGAGCGGCTGCGCGAATTGCATTTGCGGTTGATTACACCGGGCGAGAAGTAGGAACGATCTTAGCCCACTGATCCCACGACGCCTTGGGCCTGTCGCGCACGCGAGTCGCAGAGTAGAATCGCGCCCGCTTTAATCAGGGAATCAGCCAATGACCGCTGATCGGTGCGCGCTCCGACGGTCCGGCCGGGGCCGGAAAGGTGTCGCGATGACCGCACGCGGGCTAGGATTGCTCCTGCTCGTTGCCGGCTTCGCCGTTCTGTCGCCGCCGCTCGGGGCTGTGGAAATTGCTCCGCACCGCGCCCTCTATACGATGACATTGGGGTCGACAGCGGTTGATTCGGGGGTCGTCGGGGCGACCGGGGCGATGGATTACGAATGGGGTGAGACCTGCAACGGGTGGACGATCGAGCAGCGTTATCGGCTCAAGATGCGCTATGCCGAAAGCCGCGATGTCGATGTCACATCGACTTTTGTGACCTGGGAATCCAAGGATGGGCTGCGCTATCGCTTCAACCAGCGCGAGACCCGCAATGGTGCGCTGGACCAGGAGATTCGCGGCGAGGCAAAGCTAGACGGACCTGGCAAGGGCGGCATCGCCGTCTTCACCAAACCACGGCCGCAAACGCTGAAATTGGCTCCTGGAGTGTTGTTCCCCAGCGCACACACGATTTTGCTGATCAACAAGGCAAAAGCGGGTGCCACGTTTGTCACCCGCCAAGTCTTCGACGGCGCGACGGACGAAAACGCCGTGCAGGTATCGGCCGTGATCGCGGCCAAAGTACCTGCTGACCCAATTTCGGGAAAGCCGAACCCGCTGCTCGAACGTTCCGGTTGGCGCATCCGGCTCGCCTTTTTTCCGGTCGACCCCAAAGCCGAAACACCCGATTATGAGCTCGGCATGGATCTGCTCGACGATGGTGTCTCCCGCGACATGGTCATCGATTACGGCGACTATTCGATTCGGGCGAAACTCGACGACATCGAGCCGTTGGACAAGCCCGCCTGCTGAGGGCGCTAACGGGCGGTTGATCGACCGCTAGCGCCTCCGGGAGAGGTAGGTCGGCAGACGCTTTTTCTAGAACTGAAACAAATCCATCAGATTGCCGATTGCCGGACCATTGGTCGGCCTATAGGGGTCGGCGCCGGTGACCGGGTTCGGCAGATTGTCACGGCTGCGGTTGGTGATCGGCGGCACGTTCCAATTTGCCTCGATGAATTTCAGGACCGAGACGTGGTCGGTGTAGGTATGCGAGATGTGCCCTCCCTTGCTGTAGCTAGACACTACGATCATTGGAATGCGCGTCCCGTCGCCGAAATAGTCTAAGGGCTGCACATAACCCGAATCATAGTATCCACCGCCCTCATCCATTGTGATAAAGATCGCCGTGTTGGCCCAGAGCGTCGGGTTTCCCTTTGTCAGGTCGACGATCTTCTTGATGAAGCCCTCAAGCAGATCAGGCTTTGACGACGCCGGATGGCCGTCGAGATAGCCGCTTGGTTTGACGAACGACACCGCCGGCAAGTTGCAGCTCGTCGAAGTGCAACTCATCAGGTCGTTGTAGAGATCCGACGTGTCCTGCAATGCCATCTGTCGCACTGCGGGGTTGGTCATGATCGAAGTCGAGTACTGAAAGAAGTTGCAGATGTTGCAATACTGATTATCGGGGGTGACGTAGTTATTATAGGGATTGGCTAGGTAGGCATTGAACTGATCGCCGAACCAGGCGAAGGTAATGTTCTTCACCAGCAGCACATCGCCAATGTTCGGAACGCTCGATGGTGGGACGGTGAAGACGGTGTTGAGCGGGTTGCTGATATCAGCATAGGCGTTGGTGCCGTCGCCGAAATAGCCCGGGTTGTAGTTATTGAGGATATAGTAATGTCCAGCTTGGCAATTCGGATTAACTGGGTTCGGCAATGATTGCAGATAATTTACAATCGCGGCGACGCCCGGCTGGGACGTGTCGGCGCAATCGGTATAGCTGCCGCCGCCATAGGACGGCTTGCCGGTCGAGCCGCCGCCGTAGCCGTCTTCCGTGTACCAGTTGTTGGTGCCCGGAAGCGGGTTAGGATTTTCGATCTCATCGACAATCCCGTAATTGGGGCTGGTGCTGGGGACAGGCGACACATCTTCCGGCGGCACCGCAAGGTTGCCATCACCGTCGCTAAACCAGATCGCATCGCCGGTACCGAGCATGATGTGGTTGGCGCCGGTTCCACCTTGGACCGCCTGATGATAATTGTCGCTCATCGAATAGGTGTCGGCGAGCATTTTGAAGTAGGGCAGATCGCCTTGCTGGGCGTTGTAAAAGCCCATCGAGGTGGCGCCCTCTTGATAGGTGAAATTCGCGGGCGGCGGTTTGCCGTTGCTGCCGGCGCCGACCGTCGCTTCGACCCACGGAAACAGATCATTCAGACAGCCCGTGGCGGCGCTGCAATCGATTTGCTGCCACATCTGATAGAAACGATGCACCGGGCTTTCGGCGTAGTCGTCGGGGGTCATGATCGGACCAGTCGGATTGCTGGTGTTGGTCAGCTGGTACGGACCAGGCGGCAGATTATTGACGTCCTTGCCATCGTAATAGATCCGCATGTCCGGCTGACCCATCAGATATGACGGGACCGCACCTGTGGTCAGATATTTGTAATAACCAAGCGGCAATCCATTTTCGTAGGTTATCGCTTCCTGGATCGTTGGAAACGGCGGTGGGCCGCCGCTTGCCTTGGGCGGTGGTAGGGTCGCATAAGCACCGGTCTTGGGCGGGCTGTTCAGGTAGACCTGCTGAACCGCGGCCGTGTCCATTGCCTGATTCTGGGTGGCCGCCGAATAGTTCGGCCCCGGCGTGCCATCGGCATTGACGATCCCTTCCGACAGCAGGTTCCACGCGGTCTCGCCTTTATTGACCGGCTGATAGGTCGCGAACAGATGGTCGAAAGTGCGGTTCTCGCCGATGATGACAATGACGTGCTTGATCGGGGTCGTCGTATTGCCGTCATTGGCGCCGGTGTCTGCGGCGGTACTGGCCGCGACTGCGGCAATCGGCGACAGAGTATTGATCGTCATCGCGCAGACGGCGACGCCGCTCATCAGCCTGTATCGCCAGCGCGCCGGCCCGCGGTGCGGAGCTCGATTTCGCATCGTTGATGCCCTTCTGGTCAAGTTGCAGACGCGGCGGGGAGCCTAATTGGTGATATTTACCTTAAAGTTACGGTATTATGACGATGCGATGACGATGGACGGGACGGGCAGGCGCCGGGAATGGCTGCACGGCCTCCGGCGCCTTACCTCGGCTGGGCCTAGCCGCGACGACCAAAATCGAACATGTCGAACAGATCGCCAATCGCCGGACCGTTCACTGGCACATACGGATTGTCTCTGACGACGATCGGGTTCGGCAGATTGTCTCGACTGCGAGCGGTCAATGGCGGTAATTGCCAGTTGCGCTCGATAAATTTCAGTATCGAGACGTGGTCGTTATAGCTGTGCACGACGTGTCCGCCGCGCGAGTAGGGCGACACCACGATCAGCGGAATGCGCGGCCCATCGCCAAAATAATCGAGCGGCTGGATATAGCCGATGTCATGATAGCCGCCGCCTTCGTCAAAGGTGATGAATACAGCAGTCTCTGACGCGAGCTGTGGGTTGGCGTTTAAGGTGTCGAGGATCTTGCGCACCATCCCTTCAAAGAGGTTGAGTTTGGAGGACGCCGGATGCCCATCCAGCAGACCGTCGGGCTTGACAAACGATACCGCCGGCAAGGAGCCGTTTTGCACCGCTGAGAAAAAATCTACTGCGTCCTTGATGTGAGCGGCGCGCTGGGTCGGATCTCCCATAATCGACGTCGCATAGGATTCGAAATTGCAGATGTTGCAATAGGCCGTGCCGATCGCATCGGCCGGATTGGCCGAGCCATTGGCCAGATTGACCGCCGCATCATAGGCGCCGCCGTAATAGGCCCAGGAAATGCCCTTGTCGTTCAGCGCGTCGCCAATCGTGCGCACACTGCTCGGCAGGATCGAGGTGCCGGCCGCGATGCCTGCCGTATCGATCTGTCCGTTTGGCAGATAGCCCGGGCTTGTGTTGTTGAACATATAATAGTGGCTGCTGTCGCAATTCGGGCCCACCGGCTTTGACAGAGCCGACAAATAATCGACGATCGGTCCGACACCGGGTTGCGTCGGGTCGGAGCAGTTGCTGAATCGAGCATCCTGGGTGTATTGATTGTTGGTGCCGTATTGAGGGTTCGGATTGGCAACCTGCGAGGCCGGCGGAACCGTCGGATTGCCATTGCCGTCACTCCACCAGACATCGTCGCCGGTTCCCATAAAGACGTGCTGCATGCCCGTGCCGCCTTGCGCCGGCTGGTGATAATTGTCGGCGAGCGTGTATTGATCGGCGAGCTGCTTCAGGAACGGGGCGTCGCCTTCTGCGACATTGTAGAATGCCATCGAGTTGCTGCCGCCTTCGTCGGCGGTCGGGCCGGCATAGGTCGTGATGACAAACGGATAGAGGTCATTGAGGCAGCCGGACGGATCGTCTCGGGTAATCGTGGCAACGCTGCAATCCGACTGTTGCCACATCTGGTAAAAGCGGTGCGTTGTGTCGCCGGTATAGCTGTCATAAGGGAGATTGGGCCCGGTCAGCTGAAAGAGCCCGTTTGGCAGGTTGACATAATTCGCGATCCGCGTGTCGGGCCCCTTGGTTCCCGCCGCACCGGTGGCACCCGTTGTCAGCAAGTAGAGATCCGAGGGCTCGAGAGACGGCTCGATTGCCGCCAACTGAGCCTCGGACAGCCCGGTGAATGGCGGCGAGGTTGCGCTCGGCTGATTGGGCGCACCGTTCAACGTCGGGTCGGGGAGGGTCGAATAGGCGGTCTTGGCGCTGTTCGGAGCGCCGATGTAATAGCTGGGCTGCGTTGGCACCATGTATTGGGTGGTTTGGCCAAAACGATACCCTGGCGCGCCATCTTCGCCGATGATCCCTTCCGATAACGGATTGAGGATCGAATCGCCGCTCTTTGGGCGATAGGTGGCAAAGATGTGATCAAACGACCGGTTCTCGCCGATGATGACGATGACGTGCTTGATCGGTGAGGCGGTCGCGAGTTGGCCTGGATCATTCTCGGCCTCGCCGCGGTGGACCGGCATTGCGATCGCGATGCCGAAAATCGCCCTGGCCGCTGTGACCGCGGCAACGCGGTGGCCAAGCATGACTGCTCGCCGCTTTAAAAAAGTCGACATGATTCCCCCGCATCGATGAACTGAGCGCGGAGGACTTTATTGTACGATGGTTAATGATCCTTGACGGTATGATGACGGTTCGATGACAGGAGGAACAATCGGGCGGCGAACCGCACCCAGATAGAGCTGGTCTGGGCCGGCCTATTTGGCTGGCCTAGCGGTCACGGAAGCTTGCGACCCACCATTGACCGGCTCTGAGCAACCGCCATGCCGGAACATTGGTTTTCCCGCCCTGTGATCTTCGCTAGCATCGGCCGCAGCGCTGTTATGCGGGCAGTCCGCCCGCCATCAGCGGCTAACCCAGCGAGGGTGCACATGTCACTGACCAATCTGCGCCACGGGATCTTCCTGCCGCCATTTCATCCGAACGAGGAGAACCCAACCCAGTGCCTCGAACGCGACCTCGAGCTGATGGTGTGGCTCGACAAGCTCGGTTTTCACGAGGCATGGATCGGCGAGCACCACTCCGCCGGGTTCGAGATCATCAGCTCGCCCGAGATCTTCATCGCTTTTGCCGCCGAGCGCACCCGCCACATCCGCTTTGGCACCGGTGTCATCTCGCTGCCCTATCACCACCCGATGATGGTCGCCGACCGCATCGTCCAGCTCGACCACATGACCCGCGGCCGGGTCATGTTTGGCGCCGGGCCGGGGCTCCTCGCGTCCGACGCGATCATGATGGGGATCGACCCGTTGATCCAGCGCGATCGCATGGCCGAATCGTTGGATGCGATCCTGCGACTGTTCCGGGGTGAGATCGTCACCGAAAAGACCGACTGGTACACGATGGAGGGCTGCCGGCTGCACCTGTTGCCCTACACCAAGCCTTATCCCGAGGTCGCGGTCGTCAGTGCCGTGACGCCATCGGGCGGCAGGCTCGCCGGCAAATACGATCTCGGCATGATCTGCGTCGCCGCAACCAACCCGTTCGGCTACGACGCGCTGGCCTCGAACTGGCAGATCGCCTGCGATATCGCGGCCGAGCGAGGCCGCGATATGGATCCATCCCGGCTGCGGCTCGTCGGCCCGATGCATATCGCCGAGACGCGCGAGCAGGCCTTTGCCAATGCCCGCTTCGGCTTTGAAAGATATCTCAGCTACCTGAACAACAACCAGCCGCGGTTTATCGTGCCGGCGGGCAAGGACCCGCTCGAATGGTTTGTCGAGAACCGGTATGGCGTATGTGGCACACCCGACGACGCGATCGCGTTGATCGAGCGGCTCTATGAGAAGCAAGGGACGTTTGGCGCGTTCTTGCAGCAGGCCCACAACTGGGCCGATTTCGAAGCGACAAAGCGGTCCTATCAGCTCTATGCCCGCTATGTGATGCCGTATTTCAGCGGCGCTAACGCGCCGCGCGCCGCCTCCTACCAGTGGTGCGGCGACAATCGCGCCGAGTTCAGCGCCAAGCGCAACGCTGCCGCCAAGGCTATGTTCGACAAGCACGAAGCCGAACAGGCCGCCGCCCGCGGGGTCTCCGAGGCTGGCCCGATTGCCCGCCCCGCGCGCGACCGCGAAGCCTGGTAGGCACCAAGCTTTTTGGACTGCGAGAGTAGCGGGATAGACTCGGGGCGCCCCGTCTCGGCCGATTTAGTCGGCGGCGGAGGCCACCCAGTCTGCCGCAGCGGTCTCGCCGCTCGCGAGCCTCACGCCTTTGATGTAATCCCGGTCTTTCCGCCATGCGTATAGACGTTGACGGAGATGTATTTCCGCAGGGCGCTGAGCGCGGCTGAGGCATTTTCAGCCGTCTTCGCTGCGGCTGTCGAACCGCCAGGCGCCACGCTAACACCGAGCATCACGCCGATCGAAGTCGTCATCGCGCTCGACATCCAATTTTGGTGCGTCAATGCGTGACTGCAGCAGTCTGTGTCAGCGCCCTCCAGGGCAGAGCAATACAGCCCACAGAGTATAATCTTGCTGTATAATCTTGCTCCGGGTCGCTCCGCAGCGATTACTTTACCAGGTTCATCGGTTTTGGTCGGACGTCAGTATCGGATCAGGAGGGTAGTAGGCATTCCGGAGAGACCGCGGGTAGCCGACGTCGCTTGCCAGCAAATGGCTGGCAACGGGTCCGAGAGGCGTCAGTTGTCGAGCCACCCGCCCGACATTGGTTGCGGAATGCGAATGGAACAAGCTTGCGGTCGCCTTCCGGTGCGGCAATTTCTTGAAAAGGGGCGCCGGCTAATGGAGTGTTACTGCAGGCCGGCAAAGACTAGCGGTGTTACGGCGCCGACGCCCGGAACAGTGAACAGCCACGGTTACACCAGTGTGTGATCGCGTGCGCAAGGATTAAGTCTGACTAACACGCCTCAGCCCTTTTTCCTGCCATAAATCGGTGAATGTGTATTCAAGAAACATATTGTTACAAACGGTTACCCTATATTTTGATAGGATCATAAAATTTTCCTTCGGTCGAAGTTGGCTATGATAGCGCCCTCGGAGATTTCGAGATTCGCGATCACTGAAGAACAGGAGCTCTTCGATGTCGTCT
>JAFAOB010000426.1 GCA_019238055.1 Alphaproteobacteria bacterium | reverse complement strand
TGGGACCTTTAGTCGACTTGTCACCTCATTCGCCCTTCGACGAGGAAGAGCGGGTCAAGCCCGTCTTGCCTGGCCGGTACGGCTTCAGTGGGTTGGGATCGTAAGGGTGAGCCATTCAGCAATGATGCCAGCGACTTGCAAATTGTTCTTTTCCAGCATGACCATGTGCGCGTTGCCATGGATCCCGTGATCGCCGAGGCGCAACGCCGTCACTTTTACCCCAGCCTGCGCCAGATACTTGGCGGTGCAGTGGTCGTAAACTGCGTGATAGGAAGCCTCGGTTGTGATCACGACGGCCGGGATATTGACAAGATTGGCAAGGTGCCGCACCGGCGCCTGTTGTTGCCAGCAACGTACCAGATCAGGTCCATCCGGCCGTTCCTGTTGTTCAATTTTCAGCTCGGTCGGATCGCTTACCGGCGGATCGTAGGTGATCGGGATATCGGTAACCCCCCACGCCCGTGCTTTATCCGTACTCAGTACGGCATTTTGGAACGGCGGCCCGGCGGGCTCGACCGCGACAACCGCCTTGACCAACTTCGGCCTGGCGTTGGCGATCAGCCAGCCGAACGGTCCAGATTGCGAATGGGTCAGGATGATCGCGGGACCAATGCGATCGAGCAACGCGGCCACGGCCTGCTGATTGAGCCGCTGGGTCTGCGCGTTATCGGCTAAATACGGCACTTGTGTCGCGTAGAAGGCGTCGAAGACAGGGTCGCCGATACGCCCGGTGCCTGGCCATTGCGAATGCAGCTTTGCTTGCGGCCACAGGTTGAAGGCCTGCGGTGCTGTGAACCGCGATTCGATCTGCTCGGCGGTGAACGTGGCGAGCTTTCCGTCAACAGTTGGTAACCACGGCGAGCGGCCGCGAGCGGGCTGGTCGACCATATAGACTGTATAACCTTGTCCGACAAAATAGTCGGCCCAGCCGGGACGGCCATCCGGCGTGCCCATCCAATTGGTCGCCGTTTGTGCCGCCCCATGGATCAGCACGAGGGGATAGCGCGAGTGCGGATGGCGCGGCGTCAAAACCTCGACATACATTTGCCCATGCATCAGCTGCTTACCGCGCTCACCGACGTAGACGCCGCCGATATAAAAATACCCGCGGCCGGCGATTGCCGACTGATCATGGGCCGGGACCGGTCTGGCTGCTGGATCGGCTGCCCAAGCGATGGTGCTGACGAATGCCAGAGCAAGCAGACCGGCGACGGTCACAACGCTGCAACGCACAGCTTTTCTCCCCAAGGTTGATCGGTCAAAAGCCTATCTTATCGCATTCGTTCCGCGCACATGGTGCACGCCGGAAATATGAATATATCCAGATTGAAAAGGCTGAACCGCTGGGGGCTGGGCTGTGATCTGCTGCTGTCTAATCTATCGGCTGAGGATTTTTCAAAATGACAGACAAGGTCTATCCTGTCATCCATAGCGACGCTGAATGGCGTCGTATTTTGACGCCGGAACAGTATCAGGTGATGCGGTCTCACGGGACGGAGGTTCCTGGGAGTTGCGCGTTGCTTTTAGAAAAAAGGCGAGGAAAGTTTTCGTGCACCGGCTGCGGCCAGCCGCTATTTGCCTCAAAAGAAAAGTTTGAGAGCGGCACCGGATGGCCAAGCTTCAACGATCCAATCGAGGGGGCGGTCGAGACATCGATTGACCGAAGCTACGGTATGGTCCGGACCGAAGTGCATTGCACAAATTGTGGGAGCCATCTCAGGCACGTTTTTGATGACGGCCCCGCGCCGACTCATCTCCGTTATTGCATTAACGGAATAGCGATGAATTTTACGCCGGACTGATGCTGTTGCTCCTATTGCCATGAGCGGACCGGGTTGCGGGGATGATCATGCCAAGCGCCAGGTGCTGTCATTCGCGTTGAACGAACCGTGAATTCGGTAATGCTTGCCGGTTTGAGAGCTTGGTATCTTCCTGGTCTTGACACCGGTGTGTGGGCGCGCGACGTATCGAATGCCATCGCCTCGCCAAGAGGCTACGCTCCGGATCAGTCTGGGTTGATTACTACCGGACGTCCGATCCGGCGGTGCCGTTTGGCGGTTTTAAGATGAGCGGCTACGGGAGCGAGCGCGCCTGCAGCACATCGAGCGCACCTCAATGTCAAGGCAGTGCGGTTGCGCACCGGTTGAGCCATCGCCACGATGCTGAGGCACAAAATGGACGGTACGCCGCCAGTTGTGGCGCGTCGTCGTCATTCGGGTGCCGGCCGATGAGCGTATCCTTGCTGCTTAATGCGGAGCGCGGACATCCAACGCTACTATTTCCGAATGCTGCGCCATGTGCAAACATCATGAAGGGTTCGCTCAGCCAAAGGTAAAGGCGTAGACCTCGACGCCCGGATCGAGAAAGTGGATCGCGAAGGTATGGTCGCCGATTGTTCCGCGTTGCCGGATGAGCTGATAGAGCCGCTGGCCGGTGACGAAGCCCTGGCCGTCGGCGCCGACGTCCACGCCGTGGCTGTTTCCCGGGGGTTTACCGTCGATCGTAATCTTGAACCGGATGGGCTGACCGCTCCGGGAGCCGAGCACTAGGTGCAGGTCCCGCGCATGGAATCGGTAGGTGATGCCGCCGTCTTGGCGATTGAGCACGGCGCGTTCCTCGCCGATCGTCCAGTCGCCCGATAAGCCCCACTGGTTGAGCTGCGGCATGGCGACGGTGTAGACATGCGCCGTGTCCTTCACGGCGCCTCCGGGCGAGATGAAGTTTTCGGCCCGGTCATAGCCGACATAGGTTTCGGGCGAGTGATTGTCGTCATCATCCGAGGCGGCCTGCGCCCCTGAAGCCTTCACCGCGACAAAGCCGCTGGACACGTTCGTTTTGCCGGCCTCTTCAAGCAGGAGCTGGATCGTGTGCTCCGAGCCCTTGTACTCACCCTCGCCGAAGGCGTGGTCGCGGATACGGCCTTGCCCATCGATGAAATAATCGGCCGGCCAGTACATGTTCCGGAACGCCCGCCAGATCGCATAGTCGTTGTCGATCGCGACCGGAAAATCGATCTTCAGGTCAGCAACCGCCTTCTTCACGTTGTCGATATTTTTCTCGAAGGCGAATTCCGGCGTGTGTACGCCGATTACTACGAGGCCCTGATCCTTGTACTTTTCGTACCAGGCGCGGACATAGGGGATCGCGCGCAGGCAGTTGATGCAGGAATAGGTCCAGAAATCGACGACGACGACCTTGCCGCGCAGCGCCTCGGGCGTTAGCGGCGGTGAGTTGAGCCACTGAACCGCACCGGAGAGGGATGGTAACTCGCCTTCGACGGCAAGGCTGGATGCCGGATCGGCCGCGCCTGACTGTGGCGGTACAACAGGAGATGCAGGACCGGTCATCGCGACGGTGGGCGTCTCCTTTGCGGGTTCCGCAGGAGCCTCCCGTTGCGGCTGGATTGCCGACGCGTTGGCCGTCATCGTGACCGGTTGGTTATCTGCCGACGGGTTCGGACGTAGCTTGTCGACCAACCCTTGTTCGAGCGGCGCGGTGCTGGCGAGCGATACCTGGGTCAAGAACCGCGTATCAAGGCCGAGCGCAATCACTACGACGGCGACAAGGACCGCAACGCCCAGGCCTCGCCTTATCCATTCGCCAACACCGAGCGAGTGTTTCATCGCCGCGAAGACGCAGCCACCGATCAACAGCGCCAAGGCTAGTGACGTTGCCGCGCCGGCGGCATAAGCCGCCAACAGCAGCGAGGTCTGCGCGCTCGCGCCGTTGAGGGCCGCACCAGTCAGGATCAGCCCTAGCACCGGCCCGGCACAAGGCGCCCATAGCAGACCCGTCGCGACGCCAAGTACGAGCGACGACAGGACGGTGCCTCTGCCGGTTTGGTTCTGCTGGTCGGTGGCTTCGGAAAGGCGGGCGCCCAGGGCGACCAACGGGCGCGTCAGGTGGTCTGACAGTACCGGAAACAGCAACGTGGCGCCGAACAACGCCAGTAGCGCGATCGCGACATACCGACCGTACTCATTGGCCTGCACCGCCCAACCGCCGCCGAACGCGGCCAATGTCGCCACCACCGCGAATGTCGTTGCCATCCCGATGAGCATCGGCAGCCCGCTGCTGGCGAACGGGCGATCCGAGCGTGCGAACACAAAAGGCAGCACCGGTAGAATACAAGGGCTGATGATCGTCAGCACGCCACCGAGATAAGCGAGAAGGAGCAGGGTCATCTCAGCCGGCGCTCCCGTCAACATCGCACGGGCCTCCTTTTGATCTCAGTCCATCCCGAATTCAGGGCGCGCGGCGCGACCGACCGATCGTGCATCACGAGTGAGTGGTGTCGCGCACGCTTTCACAGTTGCGTGACGCGCGCGTTATTTCTATGCAAATATATCATCCATGGCATATCTAAACCGGATGATATGTCCTGCCTTGCAGACTCACACCGCTGATCCCTAATCAGCTCGTTCAAAATGACAATCTGGTCCTGGATCACAGGGATTATGTCGGATAGAGGCAGTGGTCTGGCACGGGCGTTGTCGACTGTGAAGTGCCAATGGGCTGTGGTGCGCTCGGCATTTCGGCGTTGCTGCCACGCCGCAGGCTCTCCAGGTCGGGGATGCGCACGGCTCACGAAGGTCCCTTGCCCGTACTTCGCAGAGAATCAAACTCCACCGCTAAATCACCCGACTGCATTGTCGCGTTTGCCGTCATGTGGGTCAGCACACCGGCTAGCGATGTGCTTTCTGGATCGGCGGCTCTCACGAAAACGTGCGCCCTCGCGGCTCCATAAGGCGAGGCCTCCGACCCCATATTCTTGGTGTGGAGGCCGCCGATGCGCTCGATCCCAGTCCTGACCTTGGCGCTAGTGCTCTATCTGTTCGGCGCCGGTAGCATTGCCCTTGCTGTGGCCGCTGGCACCTCATCACCCGCGGCGCCGCAGCCCGACTGCCGTATTCCCGCCGCAACAGTTACGGGGGATGTCCCAGCAGACTCATTGGCTGTTCCCGCATGCAGCCGATCGAGTGTTGGTCCGGGCCTGGCCGAGCGCGGTCCGGGCTTCTGGACCGCGGGCGATGGGGCAGAGCAATCCGAGCGAGAAGCGGCCGATCCGCAACCGACCGTACTGCGCGTTGCAGATACGGCTGCCGCCCCGAATGCCCTCTCCTGTCCGAGCTACCCACTTCCGGTTGTTGTCGATGGCCAGCCGCGCCAAGCGACGATCGTCGCCTGCCGGCAAACTGATGGCAGCTGGCAGATCATCCAATACACGCCTGGATTACCGGTGCAGGCCTATACCGTGCCGGCACCGCCGGCCGCGGGCCCATCGCCCGAGACTTATACCGCTCCCGAGGAGTACGGACCGCCCGAGGATTACAGCTCCTTGGGTTACTTTCCATATTCGGATTGGTGGGGTGCACCATGGTTTTTTGGCGTCGCCCCGACCATCGTCGTGTTGCAGAAGTTTCACCGCTTCCACGACTTTGCCCACGGTTTCGGTCACCCCTTCGCGCACGAGTTCCTGCGCGGCGTCGACCATCCCTTCGCGCATAGTTTCACCCACGGGTTCAACCCCGCTTTCCATGGCTTCGCCCGCGGTGCCGCTCCCGGCTTCGCGCATGGCTTCGGCCCCGGCTTCGCCGCCGGACATGATGGTATGGGTGGCATGCACCGCTGACACGCCGGCCAGATTTCAACCGGGAGGGCGCCCACCTTTCGACCAGCACGAAGATCGAATGACGCATCTTCCATAGCAGCAGTTGCAGGACTGACGCGTTAACTAAAAAATAGATAACCCGAACTATGGAGAAGGGCTGAGAGGATTCCCGAAGAACCAAGGATTTGGCAGCATTAGCTTGAAGGCTGAGCGTCAAACCCGGGTCCAGGGAGCCCCCTCAATGGCGGTCGATATCACGGCGCTGTATTGCTGTCTCGATGACTTCTGCAAAGTGTTCGCAGACTGGGAAGCGCACCGGCTCATTCCGTCGCCGGCGATACGGCAGCG
>JAFAOB010000409.1 GCA_019238055.1 Alphaproteobacteria bacterium | reverse complement strand
TCGAATGTGGTGATCAGGGTCAGTTTCGACGCACAGACCGCCCCCGGGCTCGACTGGGAGTTTCGGCCACTGACCCCGGCCGTCAGCATCCACCCGGGAGCTGAGGCCAAGGTATTCTTTCGCGCCGTCAACCATAGCGCCGCACCGATCACCGCCCGTGCAGTATACAACGTGACACCAACCAAGATCGGGATCTATTTCGACAAGCTGCAATGCTTCTGCTTCAGCAATCAGACCCTGGCACCAGGCCAGAAAGCCGATATGGGGGTCCAGTTTTTTGTCGACCCGGACATGCTCAAAGACCCCGATACGCGCGAAGTGCGGGCGATTACGCTCTCATACACAATGTTCCGGGCGGCCGATGCAACTTTGCCCAGTGCTGACGCCGCACCGGCCCGCCAGCCTACGGCACCTTCCGTAAATCTGACCGATCGAGGCCCCCGCTCATGAGTGAGACCCACGCGGCAGCTGCCGGGCCACTAGCCCCCGAGCCGCACGCGACGCATGGTGCGCACGCAGCACCCAAGCATCCTTATCACCTCGTCGACCCGAGCCCCTGGCCGATCGTTGGCGCTGTCGCTGCCGGTCTGTTGACCGGTGGCGGGGTGCTCTACATGCACGGCCATGGCTGGACCTTGCTGATCATCGGCATCCTGGCGGTGCTCGGTACGATGGCCGTATGGTGGCGCGACGTCATCCGCGAAGCGACCTTCCAAGGCTACCATACGCCGATCGTGCAGCTCGGTTTGCGCTACGGCATGGCGCTGTTCATCGCCTCAGAGGTAATGTTCTTTGTCGCCTTCTTCTGGGCGTTCTTCTCGTCGAGCCTGTTTCCGGTCGGCGGGGTGTGGCCGCCCAAGGGTATCCATCCGTTTGACCCCTTTGAGTTTCCATTTCTAAACACATTGATCTTGCTATTATCCGGCACGACAGTGACCTGGGCGCATCATTCGCTGCTCGAAGGCGACCGCAGCGGCATGCTGCGCGGGCTGGCGCTGACGGTTTTTCTCGGCCTATGCTTCACCGCGGTCCAGGCCTACGAATACAGCCACGCCGCCTTCTCGTTCACCCAGGGCATCTTCCCTTCGACCTTCTTTATGGCCACCGGTTTTCACGGTTTTCACGTCATCATCGGCACCACCTTTCTGATTGTCTGCCTGGTGCGCGCGTGGCTTGGCCATTTCAGACCCGACCATCATTTCGGCTTCGAGGCGGCGGCGTGGTACTGGCATTTTGTCGATGTCGTCTGGCTGTTCCTGTTCGTCTGCATTTACTGGTGGGGCGGCGGCAGCGCTGCAGAAGCGGGTCCTGCGGTCGGCTGACCGAAACCGCCAATGGCCTAGCCAGTGGCCTCAATGACCGAGCGCGACAGCGTCGATAATCAGGCCGTCGTGCCGTGGGTCCACGCGGCGCTCGCTTGCCGATGTCCGCGATGCGGCCGCGGGCACCTGTTTAGCGGCATGCTGCAAGTGCGCGCGGCCTGCGCAGTCTGTGGGCTCGACCTGTCGGCGCGGGATGCCGGTGATGGACCGGCGGTGTTTGTGATTCTGTTTCTTGGGCTGACTGTTGTCGTCCTGGCGGCGATCGTCGAAATCGAATTCTCGCCGCCGATCTGGGTGCATCTGTTGCTGTGGACGCCGCTGATCCTCGGTGGCTCAGCTGCGATGCTGCGGCCATTTAAAGCCGGCCTTATCGCGCTGCAATACCGGCACCATCTCCTCGACACATCTTCGCAACACTGAATCATTGCCGCTGATGACCGGGTTTCGTCCGCAGCTCTGGCCGAGCCTTTTTGCCGTTCCAATCGTGCTGTTATGCCTTGGGCTTGGATCGTGGCAGGTTCAGAGGCTCCATTGGAAGGAGGGCCTGATTGCTGCGCGCCAGTCTGCAGTCGCAGCACCCGCAATCCCCGTGCCGCAGAATGATGCTGCGGCGAGCGGTCTGGAATTTCATCATGTCATCGCCCGAGGCGTGTTGCTGAACGACAAGGAAATCATGCTCGGTGCGACATCCGAGGGCGGCGTCAACGGCTACCAGATCCTGACCCCGTTGCGTGAAGCCAGCGGACGCATCATCTTCGTTAACCGCGGCTTCATCCCCGCCGAACTCAGGGATCGCTCCAAGCGAATGGAAGGCGAGCCGACCGGGCCGGTGAGGATCGAAGGGCTGCTGCGGCTTCCCCCGAAAGGCCGGCCGAACTGGTTCCTCCCCGACAACCGCCCGGATCTGAATTATTGGTTCTGGGTCGATTTGCCGGCGATGGCGGCCGCCGATAAGCTCCAGCATGTCGCACCGTTCTACATCGACGCCGATGC
>JAFAOB010000297.1 GCA_019238055.1 Alphaproteobacteria bacterium | reverse complement strand
GCTTGACCTGAACGTGCCTGTCTCGTCAGGTTCGACAGGTGTCATAACGTTTTTGTTCGTGATCAGCGACGGCGGCCGTCATACCCATGGAGTTACTGCGGAATTAATTCCGACGGGATCTACTGCCGCAGTGCCCACCCAAACCAGCATAGCCTCCTGGAAGGTCGCATCGGACAAGGATTAGGCAGGCCCGACCCCGAGCAGCCGGCGCGCGAGGGTCAGGTGAGGCCGATCGAGCATCTTGCCGTCGAGTGCGATGGTGCCGGCCTCGGGGTTTTCAGCGAACAGCGCGACCACTTTGCGCGCCCAGGCGAGCTCCTCCTCGGTCGCGGCAAAGGCCCGGTTGATGATGGCGATCTGGGCCGGATGGATCGCCATCTTGCCGGTAAAGCCCGAGCGCTTGGCCGCCGCGCACTCTTCCTGCAGCCCGGCTTCGTCATGAAAATCGGTGTAGATCGTATCGATCGGCGCGACCCCGGCGGCCGCGGCGGCCAGCAGGCACAAAGAGCGCGCCATGCGATAAACATCATCATAGGTCCCGTCGGCGCGGCGATTGCTGCCGCCAATGCACGCGGCGAGATCCTCGGCCCCCCAGGTGATGCCGGCGAGCCGCGGCGATATCCCGGCATAATTGCCGATCGCGAACATCGCCGCCGGGGTTTCGGTCGCGATCGCGATTATCTTAATATCACCGATCGCAAGCGCGGCAGCCGCTTCGAATGCCGAGAGATAATGGTCGAGCGTGCGCAAATCCTCGGGCACGCATTTCGGCAGCAGAACTCCATCCGGCCGGCCCGGCACCACCGCAGCGAGATCCTCGAGCGCTGCATCGCTCGCGAGAGGATTGATCCGCACCCAGCGCTGAAAATTGCTCGATCCGGTCGCATCGAGAAACCTGCGCGCGAGGATTCGCGCCGTCGGACGGTTTGCCGGCACCACCGAATCTTCGAGATCGAGAATCAATGCATCGGCGCCGGATTGCGGTCCACGGGCGAGCTTGCGCTCGCTGTCGGCCGGAATGAATAGGAATGAGCGCATTCACCCCTCACTGGCCGCGGATGGGCGGCACATCATCAGCCCGGCGCGCCGGCAGATCACGACGGTCTCACCGCGCTGATTGATACCTTGGTGCTCGAACTCGACAATGCCCGAATCCGGTCGAGATTTGCTTTTGCGTTTGGCTCGCACGATCGTGCGCACCCGCAGCGTATCGCCATGAAACACCGGCTTGGGGAAGCGGACATCGCTCATGCCGAGATTGGCGATCGTCGTGCCGAGCGTCGTCTCGCCGACACTGATGCCGATGACGAGGCCGAGCGTAAACAGGCTGTTCACCAGGCGCTGTCCGAATTCGGTTTTTTTTGCGAATTCTTCGTCGAGATGAAGCGGCTGCGGGTTCATCGTCAAGGCGCTGAACAACACATTGTCCATTTCGCTGACGGTGCGGCTCATCGCGTGCTCGAACACCTGGCCTTCTTCGAACTCTTCGAAATACAATCCGGCCATTGCTCCTCCCGAATCGCCGGGCTGCGGCGCAGATCTGATCTTAACAACCTGACGGCGCCAACGTCGTCTGCGGAAACCGAGCGCACCGCCGCGTGGTGCTCCTGCGTGCCGTTTTCTCGGCTCGGCTGCCCGAATATGTATCCAATAAATTCTCGCTCGACCCGCGCCTGTGAAAAACTTAGCATGCGGGCGCCACAGGAACCGCGCGCCAGGTTGGGAATGGAGTTTAATCGACTGATCGCGGAGCACGGCGAGTGGTTTTATGCGCTCGCGTTCGTCTGGACTTTTCTCGAAGGCGAAACCATCGTGGTCTTTGCCGGTTTCGCGGCAGCGCAAGGATTGCTCAACCCGATTCTGCTGATTACCGCCACGGGTCTTGGCAGTTTTGCCGGCGACCAGGCATGGTTCTGGGTCGGCCGTCATTTCGGCTCACGGCTGCTCGATCGCTTCCCGCGCTGGCGTAGCGGTGTCGATGCTGCCCTGCGCTGGCTGGAGCGCTACAATACCGGCTTTATTCTCTCGTTCCGCTTTATTTATGGGGTTCGCAATTTCTCTTCTTTTGCAATGGGGCTGAGTGCCGTTCGCAGCCTTCGCTTTCTGACCCTGAATTTTCTAGCCGCGGCAGTATGGGCGGTCAGTTTTGTTGCCCTCGGGTATTTTCTCGGCGACGCTTTTCGCGCGGTTCTTGGCGATATTGCCCGCACCTTCAGCTTGGCAATGCTCGCCGCATTCGTGGTGATCGCTTGCGCCATTGGTTTGTTTCATCGCGCGCAGCGGCGCCGCCAGCAGCAGGTGATGCCTTGAACCAGCCGCGATACAGCCCCCACGAATACGCGGGATCAGCAGACGGCGACCGGCGCGCCGACCGTGAGACCAAGAACGCCATCGGCGCGCCCGGTATTGACCGCAATCTCGGCAAGACCGTTCGCGTTCTCGTACCAGAACGCGCCCCCCGGTGGCACATCGGAAAAGGTCATGCTCCGGTGCAGCACGCGGCCACTGATGGCGAGGCGCGCGCCTGGCGGCAACGCGGCTGCACGCATCCCGGTCATCGCATTGCCGAAGTGGTCGAGGTACACGATTGCGGGTAGATCATCGGGCCAATCGTCCATCCGCCTGATCTCGGTCTCGCGCAGCATTGCGGGGTCAGGGCCATCCACGGCGAGACGAGCCGCGATCGGGGCAAACAGATCGCGACCATGAAAACTCGCCGAAAGCATTTCCGGTCGCCATACGATTTCCCAACCGCGGACGTTTTTGGCGCGGCGCAGCACGAGTTCAAACAGGCCGTTCTCCGGACCCACATAAAACCGTCCGTCAGCTTTGACCACGACCCCTCGCCGGCTGCTGCCGACGCCGGGATCGACGACCGCAAGAAACACGATCGGTGGCACAAACCACTGGTCATAGGCGGCCAGCAGATAGGCGGCGGATTTGGGGTCTCCCGCCGGCAAATCGGCAAACAGATCGACAATTGGAACACCCGGCGCCCGCCGCATCAGCACCGCCTTCATTTGGCCGGTATAAGGTCCAGCCAGACCAAAATCTGTAAATAGCGCGATCATGGATCGATCCCTTCTTGGCCCTCACGCTCGGTGTTGACCACTGCTGCCGTCGTACCCGGCTGGTCTTAAATTAGCCTGGAAACTCCTCAACAGAATTTGGTTGCGCAATGGGTCTGCCGACCCTGTCTTCTAGTAATAACGAACGCTTTGCCGGCGAATTAAGCGGGATTTGGCAAGAAATGGTTTTGTTGAAACAGATTGGTGATTGCGTATGCTGTTGGTATCGCAGTTGGAGATTCGGGGGATGCGATGAAAAGGATTCTTATTGCCGTTGCAGTGTGCCTGGCACCCTCGCTACAGACGGCTTTAGCCGCGGGGGGGTGTTATTCGGCGGCCGATCAGGAGGCAGAGCAAGCCATCCTATTTCAGACCAATTTGATGGTGGTCAGCTCGGCATGCCGGGACAGCACCTATGGCGAGTTTCGAGCCCGCAATAAAGACGCAATCATTCGTTATCAAAAAATCATGATCAATCACTTTCGCCGCGAAGGGTACCGCGATGCGCAGGGCCGCTTTGATTCCTGGAACACCAGCCTCGCCAACTCGCTTGCGCTAAAGCAGGGGGCGACGCCAACGGCGGTGGTATGCCAGCAGTCAGCCAACCTGCTCAAAATGGCGAGCACTCTCAATCCGAAGGGATTGCATGATTATGCCGTAGCCCAGGCGGCGAGTCCGGCCGAAACCCATCCGCGATGCGGACGCTAACCCAATTCGAGCGTAATCCAGGAATGGGTTTACCCGGACACGCCGGGTTAGCTGAGCGCATTTGAAAGATCCGGTGTGGCCATCGAGAAGTCCTGCGCTCCAACTTACAAAAAGCTGTAGGGGTCGATGTCGATCTGCAGCCGCGCCGAACCGCCGAGGCGAACCCGCGACAACCACTCACGGATCACCATCTGCAATTTTACATGCCGTTCCGCCTTTAACAGAAATCGGCGGCGGTGACGCCCGCGCAGGATCGCGAGCGGCGCCGGCGCCGGCCCCAACACGACCACCCCGGGCAATTGCGGAGCCGCGCGGGCGATCGCCAGGGCGGCGAAATCGGCGGCTTCGGCATCGGCGGCGCTGACGATCAGTGCTGCGAGCCGGCCAAAAGGCGGCAACCCTGCCGAGCGCCGTGCTGCTGCCTCGGCTTCAAGAAATCGGTCGCGGTCGCCCGCAGCCAGTGCCTTCATGACCGGCTCATCCGGCATAAATGTCTGGATCAGCACCCGGCCCTTGCGATCAGCGCGACCTGCGCGACCGCCCACCTGATGCAGCAATTGGTAGGTCCGCTCAGCCGCCCGCAGATCACCGCCAACCAGCCCGAGATCGGCATCGACAACGCCGACCAGGGTCAGCATCGGAAAATGGTGTCCCTTGGCGACGATCTGCGTCCCGATCAACACCTCGATGCGCCGGTCGGTCATCGCGAGAGCCAGTTCGGCCGCAGCCCGCGGCCCGGTCATCATATCGCTGACCATCAGCGCCGCGCGGACCGCGGGAAATCGTGCCGACACCTCCTCAAAGAGCCGCTCGACCCCCGGCCCGCACGGCACCAGAACGTTGGCCGTCATGCATTCCGGACAGAGCGGCGGCACCAGCTCGACGTGACCACAGTGATGGCACAACAGCCGTTGCGTGAAGCGATGTTCGACCAACCAAGCGCTGCAATTGGGGCATTGAAAACGGTGGCCGCAGGCGCGGCACAAGGTCAACGGCGCATAGCCGCGCCGGTTCAGGAACAATAACGCCTGCTCGCCTGCGGCAAAGGTCTCGGTAAGGGCGGCGACCACGGGTGGCGACAGAAAGCGGCCGGGCTCCATCCGCTCGCGCCGCAGATCGACGAGCTGCACCTCGGGAAGAGCAGCCTGGGCATGGCGGCGCGGCAGGCTGACGCGCTGGTAGCGGCCGCGCGCAACGTTGACGATGGTTTCGAGCGATGGTGTGGCCGAGACCAGCACGATCGGGATGTCGGCCAATGAGGCGCGCAGCACCGCCATGTCGCGGGCCTGATAGCATACCCCGTCTTCCTGTTTGTAGGACGGATCGTGCTCCTCATCGACGACGATCAGGCCTAGTTCGGGAAATGGCAAAAATAGCGCCGAGCGCGCGCCGACGACGGCCCGAGCCCGGCCGGCAGCAATGGCGCGCCAGATATCGCGTCGCTCGCCTTGACCGATTTCCGAATGCCATTGCACGGGTGTGGTACCAAACCAGTCGCGAAAGCGCTGCAACCACTGCGCACCGAGGGCAATTTCCGGCAGCAGCACCGCAACTTGCCGACCCGCGGCGAGTGCTGCGGCGATTGCCGCAAAATAGGTTTCGGTCTTGCCCGAGCCAGTAACGCCGTCGAGCAAGGTAACGCTGAAATCGCCAGCCTCGACGCGCGCGACAAGCCGGCTTGCAGCCGCCGTTTGGTCCGCAGAAAGCTGGACGCCCGTTGCGCGCCAATCGGGCAATTGCGGGGCTGGTGCTTCGACTGCGACGAGGCGCTCTTGCACCAATCCGTTGGCGATGAGGTCACGGACCACGCCGGCGCCGCATGCAGCGAGTCGGGCGGCTTCAGCGATGGGGAGCGGCGGGCTGTCGCGCAAGGTTTCGAGGACCCGGCGACGCGCGGCGGTCAGCCGGGTTGCCGTGATACCTTCTCCGAGTGCGGCTGATCCGGCGGGTGCGAGCGTGCACAACCGGCGCGGGCGTGGCGGCTGCAACGCTTCGGCGACGCTCATTGTCATTCGCAACACGGCACCAGGCGGCGCCATTGTATAGTCGGCGACGCGCTCGACGAATCGACGCAGGCTCGGTGCGAGGGGTGGTAATTCTAGCAATTGTTTCAAAGGCTTTAGCCGATCGGGAGCGACCCCGATGGCTTCCGCTTGGGGGTTATCGTCATCGTCCCACACGACCCCGACGAGGCTCCGCGAGCCGAGCGGCACGCGAACAAAGTGGCCCGCTTCAGGTCGCGGCATGCCGTCCGGCACCCGGTAGTCGAACGCATCCCGCAGCGGCAGCGGGAGAAGCACCCGGACGCGCCGCCCTGCAGCGTTGGGGACGTCGCACGCCAGTGGTTCATGGGCGCCTCGGGCCGCAACAGCCTCGGAACTGGCGTGACGCTCGGGCATCGGCTACACTCTCTTCGGGTTCGGCAGGCGGCAAGCGGTGTTGGCTTCGATCATCTTGTTACGGAAAGCTTTCGGGTCACTCACTATGATTTCCTTTTTTGACGCCGTCGGGCTTCGAGGCTGCGCGCCGCACGGCGCGAGACCCTGGAGTTAGCGGTGGCCGATCGCCCACACGACCAGCCAAAACCGCTCGGCGACGGGTCGACGCCTCGCCTTTCGAGCGCCACACGCGCCGCCGATGTCATCGCCTATCTGCGCGATCATCCTGACTTTCTCGACCGGCATCCCGGCGCATTGCGTCTGCTGAAGGCACCGACCCGCAACAGCGGCGACACTGTGCTCGATTTTCAGCATTTTATGCTCGAACGCCTACGAAGCGATTTGCTGCGTGTGCAAGACGAGCACAGAAAGCTGATCGCACTCAGCCGAGGCAATCTCGCCATTCAATGCCGGGTCCACAAAGCCGCGCTGACGATGCTAAAGGCGACGAGCTTTGAGCATTTGCTGCAGATCGTCACGACCGACCTCGCGGTCTTGATCGATGTCGATGTCGTCACCCTCGGCATCGAAAGCACCGTGACGCGGACGACGCGGCTGCCATTGCCGGGCATCCATCTCCTGCGCTCCGGGATGATTGATGAACTGCTCGGCGCCGATCGCGACGTCGTGCTGTGCACCGATGTAAAGGGCGACCCGACCCTGTTCGGGGCCGCCGCAGGGCTGGTTCGCTCGCAGGCTCTGGTGCGATTGTCATTTGGCCGCTCGGGGCCGGCGGGCATCATATGTATCGGGACGCGCAAAGCCGACGCGTTCCACCCTGGGCTGGGCACTGAATTGCTGAGCTTTTTAGCGCGCGCCGTCGAAATCACGATCGCGCAGTGGCTCGAACGCGGCCGGTGAAATCGGCGCCGTCGGCCGGCGTCCGGGCGGAGCCGCGTCGGAAACACGATCGAGCCGGGAAGCGGGTGTTTCCTGTTTTGCCTCATCCGGTGCCGCTGCCGCGGTTTGCCGCGGCCGATGATTTGAGCGCAGCGATCGGTTTGTGGTCGGCTTGGCTCGCGGGCGAGCGCCGCGCCTCGGCGCATACGATTGCCGGCTATGGTCGCGACCTTGCCGCTTTCCTCGATTTCCTGATCGAGCATGTGGGCGCCCCGCCCGGCCTCGCGACACTCGATGGGCTTCGCCCTGCCGATTTTCGCGCCTTTCTTGCCCGCCGCGCCGGTGATGGCCTCGAGCGCAGCTCGCTCGCGCGCAGCATGTCTGTTCTGCGCAATTTCGTACGGTTTTTGCAGCGCCGAGGGCTCGCCGGAACGGCCGCACTCGCGGCACTGCGCTCGCCGAAATTGCCGCAACCGTTGCCAAAGCCACTGAGCGTCGGCGATGCCATAGCGGCGGTCGAGACCGCCGGCGAGGTGGCTCGCGAGGGTTGGCAGCAGAAGCGCGACACGGCGCTCTTGGCGCTGATTTATGGCTGCGGATTGCGGCTTTCGGAGGCGCTCGGGCTCCATCGCGCCGAGGCGCCCCTGGGCGATGCGCTTACGGTCGTTGGCAAGGGCAACAAGACGCGGCAATTGCCGGTCTTGCCCGCGGTGCGCGAAGCGACCGCCGATTATCTCGCCGCCTGTCCCTATCGGCTCGATGCCGATGATCCGCTCTTTGTCGGCGCGCGCGGTGGGCCGCTGCATCCCCGCCTGGTGCAGCGCCAGATGGCGGCAGTGCGCGATCGTCTCGGTCTGCCCGCAATCGCGACCCCGCATGCGCTGCGCCACAGCTTTGCCACACATCTGCTTGGCGCCGGGGGTGATCTGCGCGCAATCCAGGAATTGCTCGGCCATGCCAGCCTGTCGACGACACAGCGTTATACTTCGGTCGAAACCGAGCGGCTGCTGTCGGTTTATCAGGACGCTCACCCGCGCGCTCGCATCTCTCGCTGAGCTCTGCAGAACAAGGGCACCGCAGCGCCGGCCCTACACGGGAGGGGCAATTGGATCTTGGGCTGAATGGCAAGAAGGCGATCGTCACCGGCGGTTCGCGCGGGATTGGCCGCGCGATCTGTGAGCTTCTGGCAGAGGAAGGCTGCGACTTGGCCTTGTGTGCGCGCGGCGAGGCGGGCATCGATGAAGCGGTTACCGCACTCGCCGGCAAGGGGGTCAAGGCACATGGCGGGATTGTCGATGTCGCCGACACGAACGCGTTGTGCCGCTGGGTCGCCGATGCCGCGACGCAGCTCGGCGGGCTCGACATCTTCATCGCGAATGTCAGCGCCTTGGCGCAGGCAATGGACGACGAGTCGTGGCGGCGCAGCCTCGACATTGATGTGATGGGCACTGTCGCCGGCGTCGAGGCCGCGATCCCGTTGCTCGAAAAATCACCCGCCGGGGCGATCATCGTGATCGGGACGACCGGAGCAATCGAGATCGCCGGCGCGCCACGCCCTTATGCCTCGGTCAAGGCGGCGCTCATTCCATACGTCAAGGCGCTGGCTCGCAATCTCGCCCCAAAAGGCGTGCGCGCCAATATGGTGTCGCCCGGGAATGTTTATTTCAGAGGCGGTGTATGGCACACGCTCGAGCAGAACAACCCCGACCTGTTCAAGACGATGCTGTCGCGCAACCCGATGGGCCGCATGGGGACGCCACAGGAAGTAGCGAACGCGACCGTTTTTCTTGCCAGTTCGCGGGCCAGCTTTATCACCGGCGCCAATCTGATCATCGACGGCGCACTGACCCAGCGCGTCCAGTTCTGAGGCGGGCTACGCGGGGCAGGGGAGCTATTTCCTCGATTAGCCGGCGGGGACTTCAGCAAGCAGGCGGCCATAACCCGGCACCTTGTCGCCTGCCTTGAGTATCGTCAGCATGGCCCAGAACGAGGCTTGGTTGGTCGTCACCACCGGCTTGTTGAATTCGCGTTCCCACTCGGCGATCGCGGCCATGGTCGGGAAATTCCCGCCGGGGACGACAAACGTCTCGATCTCCGGCCGGTTGATGCGGGCGAACGCATTGCGTGCGTTCTCCGGGCCGAGATTGCCGATCGCATAGGAATCGGTGGCGCCAAAACCTTCGAGGGCAACGGTTTCGAGCCCGTGCTTGCGGGCGAACAGATCGGCTGCGCGTCGATTGACCGTCTCCGAGTAGGGCGAGACCAGCCCGATCCGCCGCGTGCCAAGGGCTCGCACCGCGCGGCCAATGGCCTGCGCTGAGGTGATTGCCGGCGCGCCGGCGGCGGCGCTCATGCGCCTGGTCACGATCTCGTCATAATCGTCCACGAAGACGCTCGCCGAAGTCTGCGCCAGGATGATCAGTTCGACTTTTGCGGTGCCCAGCAGGCGCGATTGGTAATCGAGGTCGTCGTCACGTGGCGAGGCAAAGGTCTGCCCCGGCCGGCTCGTCATCAGCCGCCCGATATGCGCTTGATAGCTTGACGGCAGCAGCCGGCATTCCATTTCCACGGTCGTATTGGTCGAAGGAATAAGGACGCCGAAATGGCGGGTCATATCGTAGGCCTTTCCGTCAAATGCACTCGGTGATCCTAATTATTCCGCCACATTGTTGTCGACCCCTCGACCGCTTCCCGCCAGGCTGAGCCAGCCCCGTTTTGAGAAAGGACACGAGATGAACGATGCAATGACCTTGTCCGAGCGCGTCGATGCGCTCGAGCGCAAGATGATGCGCGAATTGGATGAGGCTATCTACGTCAAGTCGCGCCTGTTCATGCTCGCCGACGGCGATATGAGCACCCCCAACACCGCTGCCCTGATCGCGCAAAACCCCGGCAAGAGATTTGTCATGGGCGACGATCCGCGGCTGCCAAAGATGCCGGAACGACCGACGCTGATCGACTTTTTCAAATACCGCTTTGGCCCGGCAAACCACCTGTTGCAGAGCGCGCGCCATGCCGTCCGGGCCGGCATGGATGAAAAAGTGGTGCTTGCCTGCCTGCTGCACGATATCGGTGTGATCGGCTTTATCCGCGCCGATCACGGCTATTGGGGGGCGCAATTGGTCGAGCCCTATGTCGCCGAGGAGACCTCCTGGGCGATCCGGGCGCACCAAGCATTGCGGTTCTACCCTGACGAGTCGGTCGGCTATTCCTATCCCGAATCCTATGTCAAGAATTTTGGCGCCGACTACAAGCCCGACCCCTATATCGAGGACGAATACAAACGCGCCCAAAACCATAAATGGTACATGACGGCGCGCATGATTACGGTGCACGACATCTACTCGTTCGACCCCGACGTCGTGGTCGAGCTCGAAGAGTTTACCGATATCATCGGGCGCAACTTCAAGCAGCCAAAGGAGGGGCTGGGCTTCGACAACAGCCCGGTCGCG
>JAFAOB010000292.1 GCA_019238055.1 Alphaproteobacteria bacterium | reverse complement strand
ACGGTCGAGAAGCATCGCCCCCCTTTTCGAGGCGACGATCCCCAAATTGGCCAAGGCTTCGCTCCATCCCGCACCCCCTTGCCGAGGGTGCCGGAACACCAATCATAAAACCGCCTCGTGCGGGAAGCCCGCGCAGCGCTCGCGACCCGGCGTGTCGCTCCCGTTTTGCACATATCTTAGCGCCTTCGGAGGCAGGTTCTGTCAAACGCTCCTCGATAAAGTTGGGATCCAGGGCAAGACCTTCCTCGCCGACGATTGGGACGGCTTCACCGCCTCATTCCGCAGGATCAACTCTTCACCGGCAAAGACCTGACGTTCTCCATCTAGCCGGACAACAGCAACATTCGTCATTTTGTCGCCCGTTTCCGCCGCCGCACCAAGATCGTCTCCAAAATTGCCTTTATGGTCGATCTGTCCTTGCGGCTTTATCATTACCTTCATGACAACCCGCAAAATCTCGCCGCCGTGCTGGCTTCCTTTCTATTTTTCATCAACACTCTCTCACTTTTTTGGCTTTGTCACATCGCGCGAAAACACGCGGTGCTCCGTGAACTAATCCTTATAATCGGCACGGGGCAGCGGGGAGAGAGGAGGCGTAGGATGCAGATCGGTCTCATCGGAACCGGAACCATGGGGACGCCGATCGGTGGCTGTCTGATCGATGCCGGTCACCGGCTGGCCGTATTTGATATTCGGCCCGAAGCGACCCACGCGCTGGTTGGATGTGGCGCCGATCGCGTGGACAGCCCGCGCATGGTCGCCGAACGAAGCGAGGTCGTGTTCACCTCGCTTCCCGGCCCGGATCAGATGGAGCCGGTGGTACTCGATGCGGCTGCCGGCGTCCTCGCCGGGCTGAGGCCGGGCGGCTGCTATATCGATTTGACCACCAATGCACCGGGTGTGGCGCGCCGCGTCGGCGAAGCGTGCCGTGCCAAGGGTGTCGCGATGCTCGATGCGCCAGTCAGCGGCCGCCCTCCCGGCATGACCGTGATGGTCGGCGGCGATCAGGCGATTTTTGCCCGGCATCGATCGCTGTTCGACGCGATTGCCCGCAACGTCTTTTATGTCGGCGAGGCCGGCGCCGGGTGCATCGCCAAGCTCGTCACGCAATATCTCGGCTACACCAACTTTGTCGCCGCGCTCGAAGGCCTGTTGATCGGCGCCAAAGCCGGCGTCGATCCCGGCATCCTGGCGCAGATTGTGCCGTTCAGCGCCGGTGCCAGCCGTACCTTCGACAACATCCCGCGCGCGGTGTTGACCGGCGCGTTTACCGCCGGCGGCACGCTCGACATCGTCGCCAAGGATCTGCATCTGGCCTGCGATCTCGCCCGAACCGTGGCCGCTCCGGCCAATCTCGGCCTTCTCGCGCATGACATCCTGCATCGCGCTCAGGCGCAAGGGTGGGGCCAGGAAGGTTTTCCGATCGCTGCTCGCATCCTCGAAGCGATGGCGGGCCACGAGCTGCGCTCGCAGCAGGGGCAAGGCGCGGCCGGCTATCAATCGGACGATCCCCGCCGCGCCCCTCAGAGGTGATGACCGAGTTCAAGAAACGCGGTCGCGTTCGATCTGGATTCGTCCGCCAGCGGTGCAATGTATTCGTTTGATTATGGCAGACCGTCTCTCTCTGACCAACGCGTTGGCCGACGCCAATATCGATCGCCTCAAGTCGGAGCGGATCGCGACCGAGATTTTCGACGCCATCCACGACAACGTCGCCACTAAGGCGGATTTGCAGCAGCTGGAGCACCGAATGCTGTTGCGCCTGGCCGAGCTCGAACATCGTCTGACAGTGCGCTTCGCTAGCGTGATGGTGGTTCTGACCGGGATGATCCTGGCAGCGATCCGTTATTTGCCGCACAGTTGATCAGGAGAAGCGCAACGCGATTTGCCGATGCGGCCGCGGCGGCGCGCTCCCGCTTCCGACCCTCCGCCGCCGGCTGAGCACGCTTCATCGCGATCAACGGGCGTCCAGTGCGCAGGACCGAAATCGTTGTGAGCTTACTTGGGGACCCGCCAGGCGGCGTGCGACACCAGCAACCACTGGCTGCCGCGCTTTTGGAAAACATCCGCCTCGAAGGTGGGCGCGTTCAGTGCAGCACCGTTCTTCAGTCTGATTGCGGCGTTCACCATTCCCGTCGACCACGCCACATCGCCATTAGCCTGGATATATGGTCCATCTATGCGGGTGATCTTCAGCTCTGAATTGGCGTTAAAGGTCGCCTCCCAGTCTTTCTTGACAGCGTCCCAGCCAACGGCAATGCCCTTGTCCCGCGGATTGATCAGCGTGACGGTGGCATCGTGCACCCATAGCGGCGCCATTTTCGACACGTCGAGCGATCCGAGTGCGGCATCAAATGCCTCGATGGCCGCCTTGACGCTGTCGATGTCGGGTTGTTGTGCGTAACCCATTCGATTGCCCGCGAGCAGCACGACAACAGAAAACAGCAGCGCGCGAACAATCAGCGTCGCTAAATTACATCGGTTCATGGTGTTCCTCTAAAGCCAATGCTGTTCAGTTAAATGGGTATAACACAAAATGTTGTGTCTATTAACCCACAGCGTATGCTGCATATTGTGGTCGTATGCCTTATCTGAACAGTGTTCCTCTAAAGCAGATGCCATATGCCCGCCCTCTCCGGCAAGGAGATGACGCACATTCGCATCCGCGCCGCCAGCCAGGGCTGAGCGGGCTGCGATTTTCGTCATTTCAACCTTTGATTTTTAACATCCGATGCTGATCGCGTCAATTATAAAGTACTAACCCCAACTCTGGCCCCGCAGCCACTCAAACGCATTTGCGCAGCGCGCCCCGATGCAGGCAAGGAGCCCCCGGGGTGACGAAGCAATCCCGAGCGCTGCGGAGCTATTCCGCTCGGAGGTAGTAGGTCAGTTTGATTGTAACAGATTCCAAAATCTGTTAAGTCCGAGGATCGACGATTATGGATTCTCGGGATGGCAGACGACCCACAAGGGCGACCAGGCTGGTTTTTTATCGAACTCTTCGCGCTTGGAGCCGTGCTTCATGGCTTCGACATTATGAGCGCCAACGGATTTCAGGCAAGCATGGCCTGGTGGATCGGCGGAAGCGTTCTAGCGATCGTCGGTTGGCATTGGAACCGCATTAAACCGTTACTCGGACCGAGATTTGAACAGACAGAGAGAGAAGTAATAAACAATTTTCGTTGGTGGGCGGTAACTGCCTTGGTTATTTTTGTTTTACCGGGGCTGTCCCGTTACACGGAAACATTCTGGGCCATTTATAACCGCATTGGCGACCCTCCGAGCGTCATACTTGGTCTTACCGATGCAAAGCGTTTTCGATTTATAAAAGCCTTCTTTGACACAGGGCCAACTGTGGCTTGTATCGCGCGAGGTAGTGTTAAGCCGGACAGCAAATCCGCAGATGGTTTGTGGCTAGAGTTTGAGCCTTTGCTTATCTATGCCGGTTGGAAAGTGTACGGCGGGGGGGCGGGGATGCCATTCTATAGAGATGGCATAATGATCAAGACAGGCCCCAATCCTCGCGGCGATTCATTAGCCTGCGCGACCAGATTGGCGTCTGAGATACAGCCATTCGTCTCCGTCAATGTTTCTATTAAGGGTGAGCAGGTTACTCCTAATCTGGAATCGTGCCAAAACGAATGTGTAGATATCCAAATTGGCGATGCGCGCTGATCGTGTCAAAACTAAATCTTGCTGCGGTTTCTTCTTCAATACGTTAGCCAACCAATCTATCGGCCAGCTTTGGCGCGTGCCGCGCTTCCCATTCCTCGATGACGCCTACCAAGTCCATCAGAGACCAAAGCGTCGGGGTTATGCCAGCCGCCATTGCTGGCGTAACCCGCAAGCTCTGATGAATGCGCACGAAATTGTAGTGCATGAAGTGGATCGCCACCGAATGCGCATGGTTCTCAACCTTTTTCGAGAACGCATTGGTAAGCCGGGTAAAGCGGCGGATTGCCATCCGCATCGTGAGGTTCTGACGCTCGACGTAGCTGGTTGAGATGTGCTCAGGGTCGGGTTTGCCTGTGATCTCGCGTTTGCGCGTACCTATACATTCTGACGGGCTGTAGCGCTTGGCAGCCTCCGGCGAGGCTGGCGGTTCGCCGTAAAGCTTCACGAGCATCGCATAGTCGATGTCCGCTCCGAAGGCTTCTTCGACTGCTTGCAAGTAAGGCGAATGCCCATCCGTCGTCAGTTGCAGCCGGGTTGTGACCCGCTGGCGAAGATCATTCATCAATGCCATGGCGTATTCAGCATCCCGGCCACCAACTCGGTAGCTGATTACCAGCTTCGTTTCGGCGTCTATCGCAACCCAAGTCCAAATGTCACCATGCGCGAGGTCCTTTCGCTTTGCTTTGGCGACGTTTTTCTGTTTGCACCAAGCAAAGCTCCAAATCTCATCGCATTGAACACGCTTCGCGGTGATGCCACGCATGTATCTGTCGTGGTAGTCAAGACACGCTTCGCCAGCATCCTCCAATAGCTTCGTAATTGTGTTCTTACTAACTCCAGTCATCCGCACAATCGAGCGGATGCTGTTACCTTCGACCATCATGCTGAGGATTTGAGCACGTCGCTCGCGAGAGAGCTTATTCATGCCCTCTCATATAGACCCTTTTATGCTTGCTCGCAACGGCAAAGATGCAATTTCAGCTTTGATTCCAGCGGGTTTGCGCAGCTTGTCGTGCAATTTCTTGTCGGCGCTTGGCTGTCAATTTGGCTGCTCGTGCTTCGCCGCCCCTTTTCGCGATCTTGGCTGCGGGACTGGACTCCTGTTCAAGCTCGCGATCTTCCACTTGACCGGTTGCGATATCGACGATGAGCTTTCCGAGCTTGATCGGGTCTCGCGGGCGTTTGAGGCGTTTCGTACTCATGCCGAAAATATGGCACGCTTGCTGGCGCTCGCAAACCCGGCGTCAAGCGGCGCGCGATGAAATGTTACAATCAAACTGACCCACTACCCGCTCGGATTGCTTCGCGCGCAATGACAGAATATGAGATGAAATGAACGTTCCGGGCCGGGACGCGAGCAAGCCAGAGAACGGATGAGGCGTCGCAATGATTATCGATTGCCACGGCCACTACACGACCGCCCCGCGTCAGCATGAGGGCTGGCGCACCCAGCAGATCGAGGCGCACAGGGAAGGTAAATCGCCGCCGCCGCGGCCCCGGATCAGCGACGACGAGATCCGCCAATCGATCACGGGCGGCCAGCTCAGGCTGCAGCGCGAGCGCGGCACCGACCTGACAATCTTCTCGCCGCGCGCGGCCGGCATGGGCCACCATCTTGGTGACGCAACGACCAGCGAGGCCTGGGCCAGAGCCTGCAACGAGCTGATCCACCGCGTCTGCGCGCTGTTCCCGAAGAACTTTGTCGGTGTCGCGATGCTGCCGCAGAGCCCGCGCGTCCCGCCGCGGAACTGCATAGCCGAGATCGACCGCTGCGTGAACGAATACGGGTTTGTCGGCATCAATCTGAACCCCGATCCGTCCGGCGGGCACTGGCAGGACCCGCCGCTCGGCGACCGCTATTGGTATCCGGTCTACGAGAAGATGGCGGAATACGATATTCCGGCGATGATCCATGTCAGCATGGCCTGCAACCCGGCCTATCACACGACCGGTTCGCACTACCTCAACGGCGATACGGTCGGCTTCAACCAGCTGATGACCTCGTCGGTGCTCAAGGATTTCCCGACCATCAAATTCATCATCCCGCATGGCGGCGGTGCAGTACCCTATCATTGGGGGCGCTATCGCGGCCTGGCGCAGGATGCGGGTCTCGGGCGGCTCGCCGATTTGATGCTGAACAACGTCTTCTTCGACACCTGCGTCTATCACATGCCGGGCCAGGAATTGCTAGCCAAGGTCATCCCGGTCGACAACATCCTGTTTGCCTCGGAGATGATCGGTGCGGTTCGCGGCATTGATCCGGAAACCGGCCATCACTACGACGACACCAAGCGCTACATCGACCAATTGCCATTATCGGTGGAGGATAAAGCGAAGATTTTCGAGGGCAATGCACGCCGCGTCTACGGACGGCTGTCGGCGACAATCGACAGGCAGGCGGCGGCAGTCTGAGGGAGACGCCGTCTCCCCGACGGTGCGGAGGGGATAAATCCCTCCCTGCAAGCCCGAATTGAGATAGCGTAGGCGGGTCCCGATCGGGCACACGCTCAAATAACAAGTAGGGGAGCATAATCATGAGAGCTTTGCGGGTGACCACCAGCGGGGGTGGCGAGGCGATTTTTGACGATGCCGCGGTGCAGGAATTCGCCGCCAGCCTGCGCGGTCCTTTGCTGTGCCAGGGTAATGACGGTTATGACGAGGCGCGTAGGCTCTTTAACGACATGATCGATCACAGGCCGGCGCTGATCGCCCGCTGCGCGGGAGCCGCCGATGCCGTTGCGGCGGTACGGTTCGCGCGTGAGCACGATTTGCGGATCTCAATGAAGGGCGGCGGTCACGGTGTAGCCGGCAAGGCAGTTTGTCACGGTGGCCTAATGATCGACTTTTCTCGCATGAAGAGCATCCGAGTCGATCCCGCCGCGCGCATCGTCCGCGCCGAACCGGGCGTGCTTGGGGCCGAACTCGACCGCGAAACGCAGGCCTTTGGTCTGGCAACGCCGGTCGGCACCGTTTCTACCACCGGCATCGCCGGCCTTACGCTTGGCGGTGGGCAGAGCTGGCTGGCGAGCAAACATGGCTTCGCCATAGACAATCTGCTTTCGGTAGACATCATAACGGCGGACGGGACCTTGCGCTCCGCCAGCGCGACACAGCACGAGGACTTGTTCTGGGCCGTCCGCGGGGCCGGGCACAATTTCGGGGTGGTGACCTCGTTCGAATACTGTCTGCACCCGGTCGGCCCAGTGCTGGGCGGGCTGATAATTCACCCGTTGTCCCAAGCGGTCGAAGTGTTGCGATTCTACCGCGACTTCACCGCCTTCCAACCAGATGAGTTGCAGAC